>DHLT01000173.1:6973-13320 GCA_002405405.1 Ignavibacteria bacterium UBA4661
AATGTATGCGGAGAATTCTTTTTTATCTAAGCTCATTGGAGTTTTTTAATTGTTAGAGTGTATTCTTGTCATCTCTTTGTTGTTTTGTTACTATGCCTACGAATGTGAATTTGATAAGCCCAACGAGCAAATAATTTGTGGATCTCTATTGGGTTGTTCGTCTGCATTGACAATGACTAATTTCTCTTCTTCACGGAGTGATGTAACCAAGTCAGCTAATTTGTCGTCTGCAATGCCTGCTTTGAGTTGTCGGTTCAAAGTTTCTCGTGCAAACTCTTTCAGGGGATACTTGTAAATATCATCCACTGCTTTTTTAAGTTGCTCATTAACAAACAATGTACCTTCGTTCTCTTTGCAGTAACGGTCAAGACGCATATACACACGATACTTCACACCTGTTTTTTTACCGAGTGAGCCACCGATATTTTTTTCTTCATCACGAATAAAGTCCATTGCACTTTTGACTAAGGAATGATGTTGTGGCACTTTGTATTTCGGCTTGGTATCAGGCGTACAATGTGCCGCTTTGAGTATAGTGTATTGCGACTGGGTAATGATATTTCCTTTGGTATCTACCCACGCCAGTACATCATTCTCCTCTGCTGTTCTGCTATAGACAATGACACCTTCTTTATCAGGAGCTTCATCGTTATGTTTGGTAGCATACAGTACATTGGGCAAATCAGGAATGAGTTTGTGTAGTTCAGGATTTGCATCGGTAGCATTTTTCCAAATTTGATATGCGAGCGATGCCAAATCTACTTCTGCATCATCATTCTCCCCATCTAAAATGCCGGATTTTTCATTATACAAGTCAGCAAGATTTACAGGGTCGCCATCAAAGAATGTTTCATCACTCCCGACAACCTGAGCATTTTCCTCGATACGGTGAGTCAATGTATGGCGTAGCTTGATAATCTTCTCAATGCCATCTTCGGGTAAAAACGAGTAGCACAGAATAGTTTCTGCTTGCTGACCAATACGATCAACACGCCCTGCACGCTGAATAAGGCGAATAATAGCCCAAGGTAAATCATAATTGACAATGATGTGAGCATCTTGTAGGTTTTGTCCTTCACTCAAGACATCCGTTGTAATTAACACGCGCAGTTCCTGTCCGTTGTTGATAATCTCAGGTTTTTGATTGCTCCTCGGGCTGAAGCGGTGTGCCACATGAGTAGGGTGTTCGCTATCGCCGGTAACGCTTTCAATCTGCGTGATGCCTTTTCTTTTGAGTTGCTCTGTAAGATAGCAGGCAGTATCGGCAAATTGTGTGAATACTAATACTTTTTCTTTGATGTGTTGTTTTGTCAAGAGGTCATAGAGAGCATTAAGCTGTCTATCATGATCGGGATTCCAACCTTTACCAATGGTGAGAATAGTGATAATGTTCTTGCTATCCTTGATAAGGTCTTTCTCTAATGAATTTTTAAAAAACTCACTGCCTAACCAATCGAAACGATTTTTGTAACTATCGCTTTCAAAGAGTTTGTAAAGCTCTTGTGCCTTTTGCAAATACGTTGCTTCGTTGAGAATGAGATTCATATCGTTAGTATCTTCACTATCATTCTCCGCATCAACATCACCACTCAAGAAACTATCTAAATTCTGCGAGATATTTTTTCCGAGAGGAATGGGTAAATTATTCTGCAAGGCATAAACAAAAACATAGTTCCTCAAAACATGACGACTGAGGGAGAGTAAAAAAGAGTAGCCACTACTTTCTAAACGCTTGAAGAGATTTGTTCTACAAAACCCCATCAGTCTGCGCCCTGCATGACTGAGGTTTTTTATGATATCATTTTCTTGCTTGGACGCTTTGATCGTTGGGTTTGATTCAACATATGGCTGTAGTCCGTATCTCGGCAACTTGAGGGCATTAACAATAGTTACGACTTGGGCAGAGTATAATTGTGCATATTGATCGTTGGGGTCGTTCGGGTTAAAAACATATTCAACACGTTTGGGAACACGGTCAGGGAAATAAGACTTTGAGCCATCGGCAAATGTCAAAAACTTTCTACCATTAGAGGAGTCGGTTTGGGCGTAATTACCTTTGATAAAGCTTCGTGTTCTACGTACTAAGTACAAGCGCATCATTTCTCGCCAGTCATCAGGGAAATGACTATTCTCAAATGCTTTGATGCTACGGATAAATGTTTCTGTATGTCGTGCGCTAAACTGCACTTGACCGCCAATGCTTTCAATGTATCGTTCAGGGCTTATCCCTAAATCTTTATCATCAGGAATAAATAGGCGCAGTTGATTGGACAGATCTCTATATGATTTGTTATAGGGCGTAGCGGAGAGGAGGATAACTTTGCTATCATTCTCTTCTAAATAGGATTTGATAGCACGATAGCGACTGCCTTGATCATTGCGGAGATTGTGGCTCTCATCGATAATAACAAGTCGATAACGTCGTAAAGTTGGCAATGTTGTTTGCACGGTACTTTGGGAAATAACTTTTGCTCGTAACTGATACGCATGGGCATAATCTTCCCACATTTCGACTAAGTTCTTCGGGCAGATGATAAGCGTTTCTAAAAAAAAGTCATCTTCAAAGAGTTTTGCTAATGCCGTTGCAGTAATAGTTTTTCCTAAGCCGCCAACATCACCAATGATAACACCACCACGTTTATGCAGATGATGTGCCGCGACCAAGACAGCTTTTTGTTGAAAGTCTAAGAGCTTTTGTTGAAATATCTTGGGCAGTGTGAACTCGCTGATACCCGCTCGTGCTTCTCGAGAAAGGTGATAGGCAATTTTGAGATAGATGTGGTATGGTGAGAACAAGCGATCAGCCGCCCATGAATTATCAATGATTTCAATCAGTTCCTTAGTAATGTCAATACACCATCGATCATTCCAACGATCGTCAAACCATGTTGCTAATGTTTGATTCGCATCTGTTTCAACAACATCTATATTGAGTTCGCTTTGTCTAACGAGACCTGCTAATGTTAGATTGCTACTACCTAAAAAACCAATATGTGGTATAGAGGTGTCCTCTTTATATGCCAAATAAAGCTTGGCATGAAGTGTATTACGCAGGTACAGCTTTACCACCACTTTTTCTTCTTTCATTTGACGGCTCAATTTTCGTAATGCCTGTTCGTCTGCTTCAGTTGGTATGCCGATGGTGAGTTGTTCTCGAAATTCTTGAGCAAGACGTTTCTTGAGCTTTACTGCTTCAGCTTGATCAATAATGTGACCATCCTCATTGAAGAAAGAATCACGAACAATATCGAGAGGCATTTTCTGCATTCCAACAAGGAGTCTGCAAACACGATGGAAAGTATGTTTTCCTTCCATTACCGTTGCCCCTGATAAGGTATCAATGGTGTCTGCAATTTCTTTCCAGCCTCTCAGGTTAAAATATCCCACGCAAAAGTCTGTTCGTTGAGAAATCTTTAGCGTCTGCTTCAAACCATCAGTTAGTTTTGTCGTGATATTGTCATATATGATTGGCATTGAGTTCTTCCTGATCTATGGAGATGTTTAGCATTTGTCCGCACATTTTATCAATGTTCACAAAATAAAGAAAGTACCTAATGTACAGGGCGTAACTACTGAAATAACCGTGTGCGGTTTTTGGGATATTCCAATGTAGATACTTCAAAAGAAGCAGTCCACGGGACTCGTTAGCGTCAAACGCTTGAAAGAAATGATAAACATGATGTAGTTTATCTACGTTAAGTTAGGAATAGTAAAAAGTTATAGTAGATTTCTCTGCGAAGTCTTTATATTTCATAGATAAATTACTATCCCAATTTAACTCATTAACCTCCTCGTGCTGATATGAAAAATTGTGTGATTGTTATAATAGCTACAATTATTAGTGCCCACAAATGAGAAGTATGCACGGATAAAACTCACTCCTGAGAGAGATTAAGAATGTTTAGGCGTAGTTAAACACGTAATGAAGAAAGTGCGGTGAAATATGTCACTCAGAATACCAACATTTGATCGAATGAGTTTCCCAAGCAAGATTGAAGAAGTCTTGTTTGCGAACAAAATCATTGTTGATGATCCCTTTGCCCCAATGGAGTATCAAGCGCGAATGTGGCTACGATGTTTGGCGGTGTCAGAAGCACACGAAGAGCATTGGAGAAGGTACGATACCATGCCAGAATCGGTTTCTGAAGGAATTTGGCAATGGCGCAATAAAAAGTTTTTTGAGCGATTCCCGCAGTGTGAACGAAAATACGAAGAAGATGGAAGAGTATTTGTTGCGCAAGAAATAGCGGGCATTGATTATGATGCTGTTGTTGAAGAAGAACAAGAAAATGTTCTGTTGGGTTTAGCTCGTGTTATGTCGCACATTGATTTGATTAAGGCAATACATTGGGAAGAAATCAACGAGCGATATGATGATGAAATGGAGAAATACGACAGAGCGGTAGATCGTGATGATGCAGATAATCTTATTAAGCCGGATGAAAACTTAATCGCTGAAGAATTCGTAGCGCAATTTAGATTTTACAGCCCATTTGATTGATGGTACAAGTTAGTAGAAGAAGAAAAGGAGTTAGAGGAAGAACAGAAAAAGTCTGTTTTATTGAAGATGAAAACGGCAATTAGTAGCAGTATTCCTGAGCATAAAATGATAAAGCGCAATGTTCCAATACGAGGTTATGTCTATGTTATGGTATCGGCAAGTTCTCGTGAAATAAAGATTGGTTATTCAAAAGATGTTCATGGTAGAGCAAAGGATTTATCCAAAGGCGTGGCGCATAGTTGGCAACCTGTATGCTCTGAGGAGTTTGCCGATGCTGAAACTGCCGAATACCTCATACACAGGCAGTTTGAGGACTTTCGTGAAAAGAAAGAGTTTTTTCGACTTAAGCCGGATAAAGCAACAAAAGCAGTTTTTGAGTTGCGAAAAAAAATAGATAACAACCAAGTTTTTCGGTATTTGCAGGAGCATGAACACAAAAGCGAAAAGCAAATTCAGTGGTATGATGATCCTGATGATTCATTTACGGAAACACTTTTTTCGCTCTTCAACCGTGTAGCCAAAACATCGTTACACGATGCTAAGGCAAAAGGTAATTTAGAGAAGGGTATAGATGCCGTTGTTGTGTATCAAGAGCATTTTATTTCTGAATTATCACTTTCAAAGATGTACGAAGTATTTCTCTTGCGTACTTTGAAAGAAGAAGCACAAGCACAGCGAAGTTTGTCGATGTAGCCAAGAGTGTGGTGGTGGGCATCAGTTCGTGCGTATTCCTCTGTGGTAGAGTGTCGAGCCATGAATGTCAATTTCTTCGGGAAACTGAATGGCTTTTGCGTTATGTACAACGCGCACTGATTGAAATACATGAGGATCATGCAGAGCGTAGAATACAGATTCTTTGTCCTCTGCAAATGCTTTGAAAGAATACTGCACAGCTATGCCATCGGCAAAATGGACTTCTACCGCAAGACTGTCAAGCGGTACAACACGCAGGATGTCGGGCGATTGATATGGAGAAATACGTTTGGGCATGATATTCAAATATTGCCATCAAGGATGGCGGTATTGTTTTTTATGTTTGCCTGCTTTGAAGTTTTTCTCACGAACAATACGACACTCCTTGACTATTTCAGTCATTGTTGGTGCAGGAGCGTTCGGTGGACGCAAGCTCACCGCAAGCTCACGAGCTATTGCAAAAAGTTCTTTTTTTGATGGTTGCGCTGATGCAGTTGCATCAAGAGTTTGAGCAAATTTGTCGTTGAGCATAGCGGTACAAAGAATTGAATAAAACTAACCTAAGTTACAACACCGTATTGAAATATCATTGCATGCCCAAAACCAAACAAACACTGCATGGCTCGATATTTGTTCGGCAAGGATCGAACAAATTATACATCAAGTTCAAGGGTGTCAATCGTAGCACCGGTTTGGACGATACACCGGATAACCGCAAAGTAGCCAAAGAGATGCTCCGGCAACTCAACGCTAAACGCTATCTCACCGGTGCATTGCAATACGCACACAGACCAACCATAGAGGAGCGATGGAGCGAATATAAGGTGGCAAAGATTTCAGCTTTAGAGCCAAAAACACAAAAAGGATACGAAACAGCATACAAAGCAGTATTGGTGAGCCATGCAGACAAAATTTGTTCAGTAGAATCACTACGCCATGCTATTCATGAATTCATCGGCACAACAAGCATATCAAATGTGAGTATCAATGTGTATTTGCGGAGCATCAGTGCATTTGTGCATTGGTTAGAGCGCAAAGGGTGCATTGATATGTTCCGCGATTATCAAGACTTTTACCGCAAGACACGAAAAAAAATTGTTCAAACATGGAGCGATGATGAACTCCGCACGATGTACCGGTATTTCAAAAAAAC
>DHLT01000173.1:13457-14119 GCA_002405405.1 Ignavibacteria bacterium UBA4661
GACTATGAGTTTTACTTGCTGTTGCGCTTTTTAGAACTCACCGGCTTGCGAATTTCCGAAGCACTTGGTATCACCTGGTCAAGCATCAAAGGGCAAACAATCGTAAGTAAAGATAAAACGCGCACAGATCGGCTAACACTCAGTACCCATGCGCTGTCTATCATCAAAGAATTAAAACTGCTTGCCAAACAACAACCACGAGAGCATGAGCATATATTCCGGTGGCAACCAAGTAGTTCAAGCAGACTGACACGCACGTTGAACACCGGATTAGCAGAAGCCGGTATTGCAAAAAATGGAAGAGCATTTCACACCTTCAGGAAAACATTCTCAACACGGCTCTTTCAGAATAATCTTTCGATTGCAGACATCAAAGATTTGATGCGACACAGTTCGATACAAACTACACTCGATCATTACAAAGAGCATCGCACACAGCAACTTGCAAGCGTTTTGAATACGGTACAGTTTGTTGAGGAATGACTGCACCTACACTGCACCTAAAATGAGTTACGTTAAGTTACGTTGAGTTACGTTGTAGCCGTTTTTATGGCAAAAAGCGTGTTTTCTGCTTAAAATAAACGTCTGCTGATGCCTGTTAATCAGAGGGTCGTAGGTTCAAGTCCTACTTTCGGAGCAAATAAAGCCGCTTAGACTTTTTG
>DHLT01000235.1 GCA_002405405.1 Ignavibacteria bacterium UBA4661
CACTGAGCAATTGGAGTTGATCCGTGGACAGTTCTTGCAGCAGACCTCGATAACATCATTGGCGCAGTCGAATCAGAACCCACAGAATTTCCTTCAGCTCCTCCGCTAAGTAAAAAGCAATAGTTGATTGAAGTTGATGTGCGATAGTGTGGGCTATTATTCATGTAGGTCGTGAGCGAGAGAAAGCCGCAGATTCTTCTTATTCCTTATAATAAGGAGATTATTTCTCTCGCTTGCGTACTTTTGTAAGCGACTAAATCGTATAAGCATTGTTCGTGTTTATTTCTATGACGAGAAGAAAGTTATGCAATCACAGCAACAACCATTAGCCCGAAATCCTTACACTGCCGCCAAGGGCAAGGCACTTGTTTCAGGTTACCTTGAACAAGAGGTTATGCAGTGGTCGCCGGAAAAAATCATTCTGAAAACATATGATTTCTTTCTTGTCAACGCGAAAAAAAAAGATATCGTTCGTATGAATAAAGCATTAGATGCATTAATCGGTGCGCTCAATTTTGAATACAAAGACCAAGCGGTACCATTATTCCGCTTATACCAGTACTGTCAGCGATGTATTTCAACCCAGAAATATGATGAAGCAATTCATATTATTCAGGAATTGCGGACATCATGGGCAACTGCATTCAATTTGAACGGGTAAATTCACAATCAGAGTTCCTTATATACATTAATGTTCTCTTGGTGTCACGGATAATATGAGGTGATCATATGTCAGACAGTTCAAATTCTCTTGCTCTCCAAGTCGGTAATAATCTACTCCGTAACAGTGGAGCATCTTCTACCGGCACAACACTCGACCAACTTGTTGCGGCATTTCGTCGCACGAGGCAGGCACCTATTGATCGCATTGATCAGCGCACGCAGGCGCTTAACCAATCAACGATCTTTTTTAATTCTCTTCGTACATCACTAAGGGGAGCTGTTGATGCCGCATCTAACTTTGTTGATCCTGCAACAAGTGTGTCACGTTTTCAAACGCGAACAGCAACATCTTCCGATACGACAGTAGCAACAGTATCGGCAAGCAGTTCGACTATTCCGGGACAATCAGTTGCTCTTCGTGTTGACCGATTGGCGACTAATGATACTTTAGCGTCGAAACGATTTACAAACTTGACTGAAAAAAACAGCGCATTTGTTGACAAAAAGCCTTTGAATTTTACTGTGAATGGGGTTGATTCAAAGGTCACGGTTGACTTTACCAATGTTACGACCAATGAGGGTGCGTTAAGTGCAATTGCCTCAGCAGTAAACACGCAGTCAACAATTGTTACAGCAACATTCGTGCGTGATTCTTCGACTAGTGGGCGTTTACTTTTTGCCTCAAAGGAACTTGGTGCGGATAACAGATTAGTTTTAGATACGCGGACAAGCAGTAGTAGTCTCGTAAATGCACTAGGATTTAGTGGTTTACGGCAAAATTCGCCTAATGATCCACCGCCCCCCCCAGCTGCGCCGGGTGCACCGCCTCCGCCGGAGCGTGATGTCTTCACAAGTTCGCGAGCGGGCTTTGGTCAGGCTACGTCTGCAAACTTAAGCGCGCAAGTCCAAATCAATGGTATCACGGTAAACAGTTCCTCTAATACGATTGAAAATGCAGTCGAAGGGACGACAATCTCACTGCGCCGTCCGCAGGCAGCCACCGATGCTCCCCTTGCTGTAACAACTGCAACGGATCCGACGGCACTTGCCAATAATGTACGTTCATTAATCGATAACTATAATTCAGCACTTCGCGCACTGAGTGATACTCGTGGCTCACGCGAAACGTCAATTACCGCGATGCGCTTTAATCTACGCCAAGCGGCGACTTCGCAGCTCTTATCTACTGGTACCGCACAAGTGTTGGCGGATGTAGGGATCCGTTTTGATGATGCCGGTATCTTGAAAGTAGTTGACACGGATCGTTTTCAGCAAGCGGTTAATACCAATACTCAAGATGTTGCTAACCTGTTTTCTCAATTTTCATCGAGGATTCAAAATATATTGAACCCTTCGCTTGCTGATGGTGGTACAATTCGAAGCAGGTCGCAACAGATCCAAACAGAGTTAACAACCTTACGGACACGCAGGGCAAGTGCTCAAACCACATTAGAGAATCAAGCAAACTCTTTTCGACAACAGTACGAAAATTTAATTACTGCGCAATCACGCGCGCAGTCCCAGTTTAATAGCTTTACAAGGACATTCTAAGGAGGGTCTTAAAAAGCTGAATTAGGGATAAATTGAACAAGTCGAATCAAATAATGATTTTGCTAAAGTTTTATAAATAACTGCCGATACTCGACATAGAGCTAGGGTATATGGTTTTATATTAAAGGAAATGACTATTCATGGCATGTTTAATTTCCAAGGATGAAGAATAACGAAGCGAGGATAGCTTCATAACAATGCCCAACACAGCAGAATATCTTTCAAAATGTATTAGATGATATTTTGCGCCGTTGCGATTTCGTTTGCTATTCAAATTTTGTTGTTTTTATCTACGGAGCATATCATGATTAATACAGTTCAAGGAGTACAGCTCCCTCCTGTTTTACCCACTGAAGGTGGCAGACTTGACTTTCAGGAGTTACCTGAACAGACCTCATCGTCTCAGCGTTCCGTTCGTGAGCGAGGTACAGAAAGTGCTTCGCAGGTTGAAAAGCGCAAGGAACGGGATCGCGAGCCGAATCGCCCGGATTTCACGCAGGTGCAATCAGAATTACAAAAGCTTCTGCCGAATAATACCTACGCGAAGATTAATGTGGATAGTTCTACGCGCAAACTTGTCGTGAAAATTGTAGATTCGCGTACAGATGAAGTAGTTCGTCAGCTTCCTTCGGAAGAGTCGCTGAAATTAGCACAGTTACTTTCCGGGCGGCTAGAGCAAGGTTCAGTCACTGACTCAAAAGCAAGATGACAAAAAAGCAAGAACATATAC
>DHLT01000130.1 GCA_002405405.1 Ignavibacteria bacterium UBA4661
GAATGCTTTCTCCGAAGGTAATCTTGCCGTACGCTTGCCGCATTCTCAGAATCCTGACATCCAGCGCCTTTTTACCGGATTCAACCATGCACTTGACAATATTTGCTTAATGATTGCTAACATTAAATCCAGTATTCTTTCTACTGTTGATACTGCCCGCGATATTTCCAATACAATGGCAAATATGTCGGAAAATTTAACCTTGCAAACGGCACAGGTTGCCAAGGTTGCCCAGTCGGTTAGCAGCATTGCAGAAGATATTGCCTCCGGCACTCAGACTATTGCACAAGCAGAAGAAAGAGCTGTAGCGACAGGTACCATAGCAAAAACTGGTGAACGTGTCATTCAGGAAACCATTCAAAGCATCCAAAATATTGTACAGAGCGTGGAAGAATCCTCGAGTTCAATTCAAGTCTTACGAACACGTACAGAAGCAATTAACGAAGTAATTCGAGTCATTCAAGAAATTGCCGATCAAACCAACTTATTGGCTCTGAATGCGGCTATTGAGGCTGCTCGTGCCGGCGAATCAGGTCGGGGTTTTGCGGTCGTTGCCGATGAAGTCCGTAAACTCGCCGAAAAGACAACCAAAGCAACCAAAGAAATTGTTGGCATGATTGCCCAACTCCATCAAGACACAGCAAAGGTGGTTACCTCAACGCAAGTCAGTACAACATATGCAGCTACAGGAAAAGAACTCGCAGGCAAAGCCGATAATGCACTCCATACCATTATTGACAACATTGCTGTATTGGGTACTATTATGAATCAACTCGGCGATATCAGCAGACGGCAATTACACAGTGGTCGCGTCATACACGATAACCTCAACGACATGAACAGTATGGCACAAGAATCGACTATTGCGTCCTCGATTATGATTCAAGCATCGCATCATTTACGCGACCTTACAGGCGACCTCGAAACGATGGTGGAGCAGTTTATTATCCCTGACTCGATTATTCAATCCTAATCGTATTCTCTACATCTGCATCACGTTTATAAAGAATTTCCATCTTACTCTTCAACTCTTCTTTTTACCTTAATCTTTCGCTGTTTTCTGACAAATTGAGCAGAGATTACACTATTGCACAAGAGCAAAAACAGTATCTTTATGCTTAGTTTGTATTAGACACAATAAGTACACACTGCTTCTTTCTATCTTTATCTCTTCGTAATCATGTCCATACTCCAAGAACGTTTTGAGCAACTCCATGCACTTCGCGAACAAGCACAAGTAGGTGGTGGAAAAGACCGTATTGCCCAACAGCACAAACGTGGCAAAATGACTGCCCGCGAGAGATTAGACATTCTCCTTGATGAAGGTTCATTTGTTGAAATTGACATGTTTGTACGCCATCATACGACAGGATTTGGTTTAGAAAACAATCGCCCACTTGGCGATGGTGTCGTAACAGGTACGGGTACAATTGATGGACGAACAGTCTGTGTCTTTTCACAAGATTTTACTGTGTATGGCGGATCACTTTCGCATGCTTATGCTCAAAAAATTTGCAAAATCATGGATTTGGCAATAAAAATCGGTGCACCTGTTATCGGTTTAAATGACTCAGGCGGTGCACGGATTCAAGAGGGTGTAATGTCGCTCGGCGGCTATGCCGATATTTTCTTACGCAACACGATGGCAAGCGGCGTCATCCCTCAAATCTCTGTTATTTTGGGTCCATGTGCAGGCGGTGCTGTGTACTCTCCGGCAATTACCGATTACATTTTCATGGTACGTGGTACGTCGTACATGTTTGTTACCGGACCTAATGTTGTAAAAACAGTAACACACGAAGAAGTGACGTTTGATGAACTTGGCGGTGCCGATACCCATGCCGGCAAATCCGGTGTAGCACACTTTGCTTTCGACAACGAAGTTGAATGTTTGATGCAAGTGCGTAAAATGATGCGGTACATTCCCTCCAACAATCGCGATGTGCTTCATCGCATTCCAACCAGTGACTCCCCTACGCGGTCTTGCCTGAAACTAGATACTATCGTTCCTGATAGTGCCAATAAACCCTACGACATCAAAGATGTCATTCGTGAAGTCATGGATGAAGCTGACTTCTTCGAGGTTCATGCAGACTATGCATCAAATCTTGTTGTAGGTTTTGCTACATTGGACGGTCGCCCGGTGGGTATTGTTGCCAACCAACCTGCATCACTCGCGGGAGTGCTCGACCTCAATGCTTCGATTAAAGGGGCGCGCTTTGTTCGTTTTTGCGATGCGTTCAATATCCCATTAGTTGTATTTGAAGATGTTCCCGGTTTTTTACCCGGCACTGACCAAGAATGGCGTGGCATCATTCGTCATGGTGCAAAACTCCTCTATGCCTTCTGCGAGGCAACCGTTCCGAAAGTTACTGTCATCACTCGCAAAGCATACGGCGGTGCTTATGACGTGATGAATTCCAAACATTTTCGAGGCGACTTTGTTTTTGCTTGGCCATCTGCTGAAATTGCCGTGATGGGTGCAAAGGGCGCAGTGGAGATTCTCTACCGTGATGACATCAAAAAATCTGCCGATCCCGCAAGTGCACAATTACAATACGAGGCAGAGTATAATCAACGCTTTGCTAATCCGTACAACGCAGCAGAATACGGCTATATTGACGATGTCATTCTACCGCGCGATACTCGTAAACGACTGATTCATGCACTTCATGTCCTCGAAACAAAGGTTGATTCCAATCCCAAGAAAAAGCATGGGAATATCCCTTTGTAAGTAGATCATGCTCTATGCTGCGTGGAGTATTTTGTGCAGCGTATTCATCAAAACAATACCTATGGCATCACAGACATCACAAGAAGATTTTTTCCGTCGAACTCGGTGGGTAGAAAATCTTCATTTAGGTCCCATTCCTGAAGAATATCGCTACGACTATGCCCGTGCAATGTTCACTGAGAGTTTTCGGCGAATGGTGACCGGCTTCAAAGTAGCAACCATTGTTATGGGTGTACTTATTCTTTTGATCGATATACTCGAAATTGTACCTATATCTTCTGTCTATACAACCACCGCTGTCAGTGTCCATCTATCACTTTTTGGCATTCTACTACTTGGTTATGTGATCGGTCGGCGTATCGACCCCGATGCACCCGATACAAAAATTTCGACCCTGATGATTTGGGGAAGTGTCTTTCGTAGTGCGGTTACAATTGCTATGTATTTCTTGCTCTATTTTATCGGACTAAGCGGTGGTAGTATTATTGGCGCCTATGCTGTATTTCTCGCGCTTATCACTGCAGGACTATATACAGATTTGAATTATGCCCTTGTGCTTGCTCTCCTGAACGCTATTGCTTATACAGGCGTAGTAGTTGCTTCAGTGAGTAATATGGGACATGCTATAGAAGAATTAATCCCCGGCTATGCTCTGCTCTTGATTGCAGTATCCTCATCCGACATCTTGCTTCGCGGGATGCAAAATGAATACGCTGCACGAAAACAAGTGGAAAAAGAGCGTGAAAAAGCACAGGAACTCAATCATCAACTTGGTGATGCGAATGAAGAAATCCAACGCCAATTGGATATGCTGAATTCGCAAGCTCAAGAAATCGAACTTTCCAATACTACACTTCAGCAGAAAGCATTGGAATTAGAGCAAGAACGCAATATGCTTGAGCGCGCCAATCAAGAACTCGATATTGAGCGCGACAAAGCTGATGGCTTATTGTTAAATATCCTTCCGCAAGAAATTGCTACCCGATTAAAATCGGGCGAACAACGTATTGCTGAACGCTTTGACTGTGTGTCTGTCATGTTTGCAGATATTGTCGGGTTTACGCCGATTGCTAACAGTAAAACACCTGAAGAGTTGGTCCATCTCCTCGATCAAATTTTCTCCATCTTTGATCGTATAGCCGGTGAACATGGCTTAGAAAAAATCAAAACTATTGGCGATGCTTATATGGTGGTTGGTGGCTTACCAACACCCCGCGAAGATCATGCGTATCGTACAGCACAAGCTGCACTTGCTATGCTGGAGGCAATGGCACCTTTTGCTCCTCTTATTCGTTTGCGCATTGGCATTCATGCAGGGCAGGTTGTTGCCGGTGTCATCGGCAAGAAAAAATTCGCCTATGACCTATGGGGCGATGCCGTCAACGTAGCTTCAAGGATGGAGTCGCACGGTGCACCGGGGCATGTGCATATCTCGCATGAGTTTTTTGAAGCACTCCGCCCCCATGCTCCGATGGCAGATATTGAACCTCGCGGCGACATTGAAATTAAAGGTAAGGGTATCATGGCAACATACTTTCTGCATTCACTTGCCATGACAGACGAGCATATTTCAGACATTTTTTGTAATATTCAATCATAGTGGAACATGTAGGTATACAGGTGTATTGTCCGTGCTTGTGTAGTCTGATACTCTCCATGACTCTCGTTTGGCATAATACTTTTTATTCCTCGCAGCGCATATTGTGCGTATGTTTGTTGAGCGATTTTTATATACTGCTTTGTAATTGGTATTGCTATATCTTCTTTCCATATCCTCTGCGCAAGTATTCTGTATCACCTCTGGATCGCAACACCTCCATAGGCGACACTACTATCGTCGTACGATCAAAGGTCGTTGCATTAATCTTATTGCGTTATGTTTCTTCTTGTGGGCGACAGCTCAAACACTATTTGCCCAGCAAGCCAAGCAAGCAACTCGTACAGACAGTCTCAAGCATGCACTGCAATCATACATCATGACTGGTCCTGTCTCACAACGTGATACCGCTCTCATTCGATTACTGACACGATATGCTGAAGAAATCATTTATGTAAACTCTGACGAAGCACTTACCCATACTCGCAAAGCCAATGAGATGGCACACCAAATTACCGACTATCGGGGGATCTGTGACGCTCTGCACATACAGGGTATCTATCATGAAGTTAAAGGACAATTTGATTCTGCATTGACATATAATCGACGTGCTGAAACTGCCGCACGGAAAATCAATTACATCGCAGGCATTGCAAAAACAACACGATCAACCGGTGTGGTATATTTCTACCAAGGCAAATACGATGATGCTCTTGAACAGTATCGCTCTGCATTACAACTCGACGAGCAACTTGCCAGCATTGACGGACAAGCAAAAAGCCTTTCCAATATTGGCACCATCTATGGCGTACAACAACAGTATGATATGGCTCTCGTGTACTTCAAAAAAGCATTGATCTTTGATGAGCAAACATCCGACAAGCGAGGCATTTCATATACGCTTAACAATATCGGCAATGCTTATATGCTGAGGAAGCAATATGACTCTGCCCTACCATACTTCCAACGTAGCAGGGAATTGCGCGCCGAGGTCGGCGATAAACGAGGGCTAGGTAATTCGCTAAATAGTATTGGCACCATCTATCGTGAAACGGGCAACTATGCCGAAGCATTTTCTATGTACGAAAAGGCATTGGCACTGCGTGTCGAAGCCGGGGATAAACGAGGCATTGCGAATGTTAATAACAATATAGCTCGCCTTTATCAGATACAACGTCATTATGATCAGGCACGTGAGTATGCGTCTAAAGCTCTCTTTGTTGCTCGCGCAATCAGCGCACGACCTGAAATGCAAATCGCCTATCTTACCCTTGCCGACTCTCATCAGTCTGAAGGGAAAACTGATTCTTCCTATTTTTACTTTCGCAAACATGCTGCACTGAAAGATTCTTTATCCGTATCAGAAAATCTTGACAAGTATACCAAACTGCGTTCGCAATATGATACCGAAAAACAACGTCGTCAAATCGAAGTACTAGAAAAAGAAAAATTCGCACAAGCACTTGAGCTTGAACGCCAAAATGCCGAACTTTTATTACAACAAGCGAAAGCAGAAAGTGGCGAGCAAGCACTTATTCTTGCCAATACTCAACGAGATGTATCGCGATTACAGCTTCTTAAACAACAAGCAGATCTTGAAAAATCGCGACAGCAGGAAAGAGAGCGTACTCAACAGCTTGCGCTTCAAGCTCTTGAATTAGAACGCCAAACACTCTCTCGTAATCTTTTAATCACCGGAAGTTTTGTTTTACTGTTAATTGTTGGTGGAATTGCGTATCGATTTCGCCTTAAACATCAGTCAGAAGCACGATTGCGCGAGACGAATATAAAACTACACGAAGCCAATGAGGAGATACAACGTCAGATGCTCATCCAAGATGCTCAATCGCGTGAGATTGAACTTGCTAACGCGCTATTGCAAGAAAAAAATGAGCAGCTCAAACATATCAATCTTGAAAAAAATGAATTTCTAGGCATTGTCGCACATGACCTTAAGAATCCTCTCACTTCGATATCGCTGACTTCGGAAACATTGTGGATGAATCTGCAGAAAGCACCAATATTGCCTCAACAAAAAGAAAAGTTCGGACTACAATTGCAAAGCATTGCCAATCAAGCTGAACGAATGACAACGATTATTACACAACTTCTTGATGTCAATCGCATCGAAACAAAAGGCTTCCAACTTTTTCTTCAACCCATTAATCCACAAGATATTTTCCATCAAGCCATCGCAGATTACCATGATTCTGCTCGTGCAAAGGGCATTACCCTGTGTACAGAAATTCCTCCTGATCTACAGGCAGAACCTGAGAGTGCCTTTGTTATTGCCGATATTCTCTTGCTTACAGAGATTTGCTCTAATCTTCTTTCTAATGCAGTTAAATATTCACCTCACCATACAACAGTTACCCTACGACTCAGAGCATTGACTGAGACTGTTCGCATAGAAATTGCCGACCAAGGTCAAGGATTAACTGAAGATGACAAACACAAACTCTTTGGTAAATAAGCGCGACTTTCA
>DHLT01000272.1:0-1528 GCA_002405405.1 Ignavibacteria bacterium UBA4661
GGAGTATGCCTCAGAAGCATTGCGAAGTGATCGAGATATTGCGATGTCGGCTTTAACAAATTATGGACGTTGGCGCGATATAGCCCCCATACTCCGACAAGATGTACAGTTTATTACCCAACTTTTTCTGCATCCTCGCTTCACAGAAAAAATGCGAAGGGAGATACTCGAAAAAGGTGCTGATACAAAACTTGTAAGAGATGCAAAAAAAGCCGCACAAGCATCGGCTGGTGTATAGATTCCTTATGTACGATGCGCTTCATCTATTGTGATACTCAACGAATTTCTTTGTGCTTTTCTCTTCTAAAGTGCTAAAGAAACTATAGAACACTGTGGCACACACAATATGACCTAACGGATCAGCAAACCCAATTCCTATTACAAATCATCATACTTTTCTTCACAATTACATTCATAGATTAAGGTTATAATATGGCAACCAAAGTATATACATCGAAAGAAGATTTTTTAGAGGCACTCTCAGACATAGACACCGAAGATTTGAAATCCTTACAGACACTCAAGATTTCTGATGAGCTTGCTCAGGATGAGGATTTTATTTTTGAATTGATTCTAGAGTATAATACCACAGTAGCAATGCACTTTATGGATAAATCTTTGCAAAGCGACCATGATTTTGCCTTACGTATTGTGCAGCAAAATGGTCATTATCTCGAGGGCATGTCGGAAGAATTCCGCAATGATGAACACATCGTGCTGGCTGCTTTGCGAGAAGAACCGTATGCAATCGAGTATGTAGGAGATGAACTAAAAAACAATGCTGGGTTTATTATGACAGTTCTCGACGATGAAGAAATCATGGAGGATGATTCGATTGACGAAAAAATGTTTGTGTTGGCAACACAAGGAAATGTACCTTTTGCAATAATTGAAAAGGCATGTAGTTCCATTGACGACACTGAAGACGAAGAAGACGATGATGAATTTGATTATTATGAAGCAGACGAAGATCGAATCAGTCGTCATTTAGAGGATTGCGGTATTCTCCGCATAATGAAGGCAATTGATTCAGGGGTTAACTTAGGGATTCTCGAATATGCCGAACACTATCAAGACAACAAATATGTTGCATGGCGCGCAATTCGAAAAAGCGGATTTTGGGGTCTTCGACATGTTTCAAAACGATTGCAAGATGACATAGAGATAGTAATGCACGCAATTCAACATTTAGATGAAAACGATATTCTTCGATTCATTGGTCCAAAAATGCAGAATAATAAACAAGTCATTCGTGCATTGGTAGCATATAGTCCTGAAACGATGGAGCATTTGAATAAAGAATACATCGAAAAAGCAATAGCCGAAGGAGAAAATACATGTTGGAATAATAAAGCATTTGTACAAGAGATTGTTGCTGTAGCACCTAAGGTTCTTGAAAATTTACCGGAAAGCATCGGCTCTGCATTCAAGTCTGCCTCCGGGCAATTGCATAGTGAGCGAGAAATTGTCTTGGCGTCCGTGCAGAATAGTGGCTCTACCTTAGAGTCTGCCTCCGAGGAATTGCGTG
>DHLT01000272.1:1791-2227 GCA_002405405.1 Ignavibacteria bacterium UBA4661
GGAATTGCGTGGTGATCGAGAAATCGTTATGGCGGCAGTGCAGAATGTTGGCTATGCCTTAAATTATGCCTCCAAGGAATGCCAAAATGACCGCGAGATTGTTGTCTACGCGGTAGTATCCGGAGGATGGCAGTTGATAGAGAAATCTGTTGGAAAAAAATTGTTGAAAGATCAAAAAGCAATCGTTGCCGAGGCAGAGGCATTAAAAGCTAAAAACCAGCAAGCGAATGATCTTGATGACAATAATGAGGATACCTCAAATGCCTCTCATGATAGCGAGTCTTCACAGAGCGAGGACAATAGCGAGGACAATAGTGGTAGTACAAAACGAGCTAAACTTTTTTATCAAGGCAAAGAATATACCCCAAAAGATATTGTTCCGGCAGTGATAAAACAGTACCTCAAGGAGCATCCTACGGCAACAGCTGAAGCAGAG
>DHLT01000272.1:2355-2903 GCA_002405405.1 Ignavibacteria bacterium UBA4661
TCCTACGGCAACAGCTGAAGCAGTGCAAAAAGTATTTTCCTTACAGATAAAAGGAAATCCACTTCTGATGGAAAGCAGTGAGGCAAAAAAATTGAACAAACAGTACACTAATCCGCCATACCCACTCTCAGTGAGTCAGCATTTTACGTGTAGCGATGGTATTCGCTTGGCACCCTATATCTTGTGGACCAGCAGTACGATAGATCAATTTATTGAGTTTGCAGGTGGTATCGGTCTGACTATCGTCAAGAAATAGTGTTGTGAGTATTCCGCCAAGCAGGCAGGGTTACTATTATTCAGATGGGGTATGGTCTTGAAAAAAGCTCCCATACCCCATAGTTTTTCTTACAAAAAGAGCAAGTGGCACCTATCAAGGTACATATTTCAATGTTGTTTTATTTACTGTTAGTGAGGATATATGAATACATTTCTTCTTTTATGGAATCCTACCCAATATCCATGGAACGAATTAGAGGATAACGTTCGCCAAGTAAAAGAAACCGGGCGTTTGGAGCTAAAATGGAGCTGTGGAAGAACAAACAAAATTC
>DHLT01000009.1:0-1547 GCA_002405405.1 Ignavibacteria bacterium UBA4661
GTTGATTTTGCTGTTGCTTTCGTTGATGAATTTGCCATAAAATGCTCTTAAAAAAATACTTGTCGCATGGATATACTACCTTAACTGCTTTCTGCGTTCTTCAATACAGAATATCCCCTGTGTATAATCTTTGCGATAAGCAAAAAAAATAGGGCGCAAATTTACGGATACTGTTCTCAAAAATCATGCTCATGCAAAAAACTCATCTACTTCATGAAAAATAATACTGCGATACCGCTCCATACGAGTAGGATCTCATCGCACTACTTCGTCGCTTGTAGTAGTGTCCTTCCTTCGTCAAAGACGCGCCGAGCATTCTCTGACCATGTATAGTGTGCAAGGACATCAGCTCGAGCATGTTCTGCCATAGTTCGTGCTTGCATAGGTTCTTCAACAATGCGTGCGAATGCGTTTGCTAACGCACTTGGCGATCGCTCCGGCACAAGAATGCCATTATCACCTTCACGGAGTACATGTGCAATTTGTCCAATACCACTTGCCACAATAGGTTTTTGCATTGCCATATATTCAAAAAGTTTGGTGGGGCTTCCGAAAAACTCACTGCCATCCGTATTCTGTACTGTAGGCGACACCAACACATCACACAATGCCATATATTCAGGAATACTATCATGGGGTACCAAACCTGTGATTGTTACATGCCCCCCAATACCATCAGCAGTGATAATACGCTCAACATCCGGGCGCATCGCTCCGTCGCCTACCAAAAGAAGATGCGCATGAGGAATTCTCCGAAGCGTTTCTTTCATTGCAGAAGCTAAGACCTCAACACCATGCCACACGCCAAATGTTCCGACGAAACCAATTATGAATGCCTCATGTAAACCTAATTTCTCACGAAGTGCTACACCTGAAATATTTGGTGAAAACCGCTCGGGATCAACGCCATTCGTGTTCACGATAATTTTTTCAGAAGGTACGCCCATATCAACAAAAATATCACGCAGAACCCGTGAGATAACAGTGAGGGCACCTGCACTATGTAATGCAATATCTTCTGCTTGTCGCAGGATACCGGTTAAGTATGCCTTACCCCAATGCTTTTTCACCCAATACTCAGGTCCATCACATTGCAAAATAATTGGCAACCCATAGCGTTTATGCAAAAGAGCACAAGAATAATTGAATGCAGAATGTCGTTGATAAATAAAGTCAGGAGATTCTTATTGGATAATTGGCTCGATGGCACGCACAACCTGATGATTGTATGGTAAATGAAGAACTTCAGGAAGATTACGAAGCCATGACGAGTATGGAAGTTGATAAAGTGGTACCCCTGTAATTGGCTTCATAACACCACTTGAGGCAATAGCAACATGATGCCCTAATGTTAGTGCTCCTCCGGCAAAGCCATTGATAAGTGTAAAAACACCACCTTCGATATTTGCACCATAAAAATCAGTTCGATGATATAATGCCCGCAATGGCTTCTGGGTCGATTGATTCATGATGATTCTCCTTTGCGCTTGCTCATACTACGTGCATGGCTCGGCACAAACAACCGATGCAACACCCACAAATACGGG
>DHLT01000009.1:1680-4141 GCA_002405405.1 Ignavibacteria bacterium UBA4661
AACCCACAAATACGGGGACCAGAGAGCTACAATACCGATACTGACAATCACTTCGGCAATAAGTAATGGAAAAGCTCGCAAAAGTGTATCGATATAAGTAAATCGATGTTTTTCCGATTCAGCGGAAAGAATTGCCCCTTTACCAACACCCGATAACACGATATACAGGAGCATAAATGGCTGAAAACGTTGCATGGCAAACGAACCGCAGCCAAAGAATATTTCTGCGGGCTGTGCTTGTCGAATTAGTTCTAGGATGTATTGCGGACGACTAAGGTCTTTATCATCAATTTTAACAATCTGCACAGTGGACGCATCAAGATGATGACTTTCCATAATCGCAGAGGCATTGCCTGAAACAAGAAGAAGAAGGGAAAGAGAATTCATACAATCAAAAAAGACAAGAAAGTTCATTCAAAAATATCACAAGAGATGCACACGATTTCTTCGGTAAATTTGCCATGTTCATCTTTACTTTTTGAATTTTTTCTCATGATACAACGCGCTCAGTTAGACGACCAAACAGCATTAGCGGGTACAGAACTCAAGTCTGCTGTCCATGACTATTGGAACCAAGAGTCATGCGGTACATTTGTTGCCTCTGCAGACAAGCATACCCGTGAGTTTTATGAACAAGTCGAAGCACATCGGTATGCAGTTGAACCGGAGATTATGACCTTTGCACAATTTCCGCGCCATTATGGCAAGAAACTCCTTGAAGTTGGCGTTGGTGCCGGAACAGACTTCTTGCAATGGGTACGTGCCGGCACTAAAGCTCATGGCATTGATTTAACGGAAGAAGGTGTTGCTCATGTTCAACACCGCCTGCAAGTCTATGGACTTCGTGCCGAAGAGTTCAAAGTAGCCGATTGCGAACATATTCCCTACGATGATAACACATTTGATCTTGTGTATAGCTGGGGCGTTATTCATCATACTGCGGATACGCCTCGTGCATTATCGGAAATTGTCCGTGTTCTGAAGCCGGGCGGCACAGCAAAAATCATGATATATCACCGTCATTCGTTAGTAGCGTACCGCCTGTGGGTACATCATGCACTGCTTGCCGGTAAACCGTGGAAATCGCTCAGTTGGGCAGTATGGAACTTCATGGAAAGTGTAGGTACAAAATCATATACCCGTGCAGAAGCTCGCGCAATGGCAGAACGCAATCCGATTGCCAATCTACGTATTGAAACTATCTTAACACACTATGACATATTAGGCTTTCAATCATCGAAGGTCTTGCAATTCCTCGCGAAGGCATTTGCTCTATGCTTGGGTTGGCACCGCGCCGGTTGGTTTATGACGCTTGAATTTACGAAACAGTAAATCATGTCTTTTGATTGCACTACGTTTTTACTCTGTTAGTTTTTCATTGATTCTATGCACCATCTTCGCCCTTCTCCATTTCGTGTTGTTGTGCTGAATGCACTTGCAGTAGTCCTGCTTTTCACAACGTGGAATGTCTATCAGCACGCTCTAGCGAGTCTTCATACTGACCAAAAAAATATTATTCTTACTCTCTTCTTTTCTGCACAGACACCTCGCGAGGACATACAATCGATTGAGCGCGCCGGACAATCTCTCGACGATGTTGAATTTGTAGAAACAACGTATCCTGCACAAGCCAAGGAACAGTTCTCTTCTCGCTTTGGTACGCCGAGCGACACTCTTTTGCCCGTGAATCCCTTTCCGATTAGCATGAGCATTCATTTCAAGACTAATAGCAGTATTGTGCCGGAGTTTCCTGCACTACGTGCTATGAGCATTTTGCTGAATAATCGAAGTATTACCAATAAAGCAACCGAATCAAAAGTTGATACCACTTTGATTGATCGGGTGCAAAGTACAATCCATACTCTGCATATTACGGCACCGATTATTCTGTGTGTCGTGCTTCTTATTACCCTTTATATGCTTGTTAGTGCAACTCGCAATATGATGGCTCTTATTCGTGATGAAGCATATATCATGAATATTTTTGGTGCGCGGACATGGGATATCATACGTACTCATACTGTACGACTACTACTCTTTTCTGTGCTTGGTATCATATCTGGCAGTATCATTGGCATCATGAGTATAGTTGGCGTGTATATCCTTGACAAAGCAGTTACAATACCTTCCGTTGAAACGATTATTCAGCTGACAACCTCTTATCATCGTTTACCATTGCTTCTCAGCATTGACGGTCTAATACTCTGTATAATGATCGTTTTAGGTATGATCGTTGGTACACGCTATGTCAATAAATTCAGCCGCATGTAATCTCTCATACGGCATTCTCTTCTTATCGCCTGCATGAATAAAATTGATCGCTACATTCTTGTTGTGTTTTTTCAGGCATTAGGCTTTGCCCTCATGGCAATCTGCGTACTGTTTATTATCCTCGACATTATTCAGAACCTTGATCAATTTCTTGATCGGCATACTTCGCTCAAGGTTATTGCACTTTTTT
>DHLT01000009.1:4286-5173 GCA_002405405.1 Ignavibacteria bacterium UBA4661
TTGCACTTTTTTATGTAAACTTTCTGCCTGACATTATTCGCCTGATCATGCCGATTGTTATTACGCTTGCCGGTATTTATACGTTTAACAAACTCACCACGACACATGAAGTTGTTGTACCGATTGCGGGTGGAATGAGCTTGCTTCGCATGATGGTTCCCATACTCATTACCGGTATCGTTCTCTCTTTTTTGCAACTGTACTTCAATGGGTGGATTGTACCAAAAGCACTCAAAGCTAAAGCTGACATTGAACGTATTCACTTGCAACGTGGCAAGGACGAAACCACATTGTATAATGTCTATCTTCGTGATGAGGCATTACGTAATGTGTATATTCGCTACTACGATCACCAAACCAAATCCGGCAGTGGTCTTGTCGTTGAAGAGTACTCATCGGAATCCTCTCCTCGGTTACTGCGTAGAGTTGATGCACAGACATTTCAATATGATACTATCAACAAACATTGGCAATTACAAAAAGCAATGGAACATCGTTTTACAGAGCCAAATTTTGCACCGGCTGGAGCGATATTTCCCGATGTTCTTCCTCTCATCATCAATATGCGACCCGACGATATTGTTCGCCTACAACGTGAGCCGCTTTTTATGACATACCCTGAGCTCAAGGAGTTCATTGATTTATCCGAACGTGGTGGCAAAGATACACTCAAAGATAAAATCACTTATTATGGTCATTATGCATATCCTTTTGCAAATTTCATTGTTCTGTTATTCAGTATTCCGAATATCTCCGGCAAACGTAAAGGTGGAATGTCCGGTGAAATTGCCATGGGCTTGGCAGTGTCTTTTTTGTATTTAGGATTAACGAAAGTCAGTCAGACAATTGCCGGTGGCAATGAAATCCCCCCATTGGTGAGTGGATGT
>DHLT01000009.1:5333-10256 GCA_002405405.1 Ignavibacteria bacterium UBA4661
TTTGCATTTGTGCTGATGCGTTGATACATGTTTGCATTATTTTTTTCATGACCATCGATTTTGCTATGGCTTCAGCACAAAGTATTATCAGTTTTGCGACACCCGAAGGTCGTGCCATGTTAGTAGCTGCATATCGTTGTCTGCGTTATGCTCGTGGCGATATGAGTTGGTTTGCATGCTTGCAAATAACATTTCAATTGGCACGTGGTACTCATGAAACATGGCGACGCAGTGAGAACGGTTTAGACATGAGCGAAATTGATCCTTCGCTGGATGTGCACATTCAACAACCTCTCGGCTTTACCAAAGGAATTGTCGTATGGATGGAAGAAGTTGTCAATCGTTTTTACTATACAACATTTAATGCCTTCGTCTATGCAGGTGCGGCATTCTTACTCGTTATGATTGGATTGCTGCGATTGAATATTATTCAAGATCAGATGTATGTTTTGCTCCCACTCAGTATTGAAGCATTTCTGTTACTGCTACTTTTTGTGGTGATGTATTTCACACCACCCGAAGACCTTGCTCAGGCAACTCGCTTCGGTAGCCGAACCGATGAATATTCCGATGAATGGCGCAAGGAAATGGACGAAATTGCTACCGAATTTGCCAACAGCTCTGATACAATGCAAAATGTTGTTGATGAACTTAATCGGATTGCCGGTGCACAAAATGAACTTATCGGATTGATGGAACAAACCATGCGCGCTGTATCGATGATCGCCTCACCTCAACCCGAGTTGATGAAGCAATTCCAACAATCGAATGCTCTTATGGGTGAGTTCAATAAATCTTTACGAAGAATGACTGAAGAAGCACCAGCACTCCGCCGTGATGAAATTGAGATTTTGGTTCGTCGTGAATTAGACCGTGTTTTGGCAATGAATGTACAAGCTATGTACAATGTCGCTCGTACTTCATCGCAGGGAGCATCAGCTCAAGCCTCTTCTTCACAAGAACTTTCTTCACAAACATCTTCTGATGTTCCACCCATAGGAATATGACGAAGATGGTTGCTCTCGTGTCTCTCAAGTAGTCAAGCAAAACGTGGCTTTTTCAAGAAACTCTATATCGCCCCAACAACGTAGAAGACGTGTAGATATCTACTTCGTACTCTATATATGCGTCTTGGTTCTCTTTACCATCGAACAGAAAAATGAGATTACACAAGGATCGGGCTTGCAAGAGCGGCTGACAGTAACTGCCGGACCACGAAGACTCCAGTTTATTGTAGAAGTTTCTCCCTCAGGAAAAGAGCGTACGAAATTCCTTAATAATGATTCTATCATCAGAATACAAGCCGATGGTAATATTCGTAATATCTCCTTTCGTTTTTCACTCGATGGTAGAGAGCAACCCATTGGTACAGACACCAATGCGCTCAATGATATACGTGGAAGTTTTGGCATGGTTGCTACTCCACGAAACAATCAAGCTCAAATTCGCTGGAAACCACCGATTCCACGCGATCTCAAGGGCGGTGCATTCAAAGCTAGAATCTACGTGGATGCAATGCCTGCCGACACTAATTCTCGAGTGCGCTACACTGAATTCATAGATGTAACATTTGAAGTTAAAATCGAGAGAATCCTTACAGAGTTTGACTCGCAATTATCAGTTCAACAAAACACTCTTGGTACAGATTCGCTATCGTCTCTTTCGCCCGGATTTCCTCAGGGTAGTTCTCCTAATGATATCCAGCGCAATGCGGGACAATTCTTTACAAGCGACACACTGTATGTTAATCCGGAACAACCAAGCGTATATGTACCGTCAGGCGGACGCTGGGAAAACACGATCAAAGTCTTCGGTGGCATTCCCAAACAAGCAACTATTACTTTTTCCGATGGTGGTGCGAATTATTATCCGGCAACCAGCATACGTGACAACTCTACGATCAATGTTAGTGGAGTTGCTCCTGTAGAAGGCTCTGTCAAAGTTATTGTTGACGTACAATCATTGAATGGCAAAAGCAGCAGCAAGACATCGTTTGATGTACGGAGCTTTAAGATTGCCCCTCCGACTTTTGCAGCCAATGTCTATCCCGGCATCGAAGAAAGCATTGATCCTCAATTGCCGAAAATTCCTAATGCCGAAGCACGATTACTCAATGGCGATGGTCGGGAAATTGATCGCAAAAACGGCGAACTTCGATACATACCAGACGATAATGATATCGGTAAAACACTCACTCTTGAACGCTATATCATTATGCCCGATGGAAGTAGGCGTGATATTCGTACTGAGGGTCGCATCAAGGTTGTTGCTCCTGCACCCGATATTGCCAATGCTGAGTCAACATCTACCGGCGGATATAAACTTTTTGTCCGGTGTTATGGTATGGTCAAACGCAATGGCATCTTTGTAGAAAATGTTATCAACATACCATCGATCTCGATTGAAGGAGAAAATGCAAAACCCGTGGAAAAATCCGGCGAGAACAGATTCATTGGTAAAAGTATTCGTGCAGATCGCTACTACTCGACTCATGTCATCGCTATTGAAAAAAATGACCCCAAAAAGCCGATGACGATTCGTCGTGTTATTCTTACTGATCGGCGTGGTAAGTCCGTAGAGTGGCGACCTTGAGAAAGATGCTCATTTCTTCTTGAAAAAACTCTGCCTCGATAAAGAAGAAATATCCCTAGATGCTTGTAAATTCCGACCTAATCATTTTATGTTACTTTCTTTCGTTCTACCAGTTATGCGTTCCTCTTGGTTAAAATCAATACTGAGTATTATCTGTGTCTACGGATTATATGCCATGACAGCGGATTCGGGTATGCATCTTCATGCACAAACATCGCAATATGGTACGCGCTGGTTGAAGGTTGAAGTAACCGAGGAGGGATTTTATCAAATTACTCCCGCTATTCTCTCAGCGGCTTGCATTACCATTACCAATGCTGATATTCCCACCATCAAACTCTTTGGCAATGGTGGAAATGAGTTACCGGAGAATGAATTTTTTGCACTTCAAAATGTTATGCAAGAACAACCCTTAGTTGTCCGAACCAATACTGATGGCTCACTGGCAAGCATCATTTTTTACGGTGCGGCGGCAAATGGCTTCAACTATGACATTTTTACAAACTCCATCCGCCATTACCTCAATACCTATGCAGAGCGTAACAGCTATATGCTCAATATTGGTGGAGCGGCTGGTAAGCGTGTAGAGTTTATTCAGCAACCAGCTACCGCAAGTCGTCAGCCCACATCGTATACCGCTTACTCATTCTATGAACGTGACTCTGCCAATATCTTCGCACTGACAGGTATTCCGGGCTCGGGTCGGCGTTGGGTTGGAAATTTGGGTATCTCCTTTGGTTTCACAACGCCAATGCCGAATCTTGTTGCTGACAGTTTGGTACGCTATCGCTTGTGCCTTGGTCATAATGATAATGCCGATGGTGATTTTCTTGTAACAGAAGCAGGTAATCCTTTGATTATTGCTCCGATGCTTGGATTAATAAACAAAGCACAATCTTATACTGAAGCATATGCTGTGACTTTTGAGTCTGCTGTACCCGGCTCTGTTATTCGTAACAACCAAAGCACACTACAATTCACATATCGTAATTCGGCTGTTCTGAGCAAGGGTTTTATAGACTGGGTTGAATTATCCTATCGCCGTGGCTTTGTTGCCACGAACAATCAAATAGAATTTTTTACTGAGTGGGGACAAATCACCACAGCACAGTATAATGTAACAGGATTCACCGGTGAAACATTTATTGCCGACGTTACGAATCGCGCCCAACCTTTGTTTTACCAAAATCAAGGTTCGGGTTCAACTGTATCAATTCGAACACAAACAGATCAACGACCCAAACGTTTTTTTGTAAGTGGAACACTCCGTACACCAACGCTATCGCGTGCAGTCTTTTCAAACCTGCGAACAAATACTGCAGGAGCTGATATGATTGTCATTACGCATGAAGACCTCCGCACATCAGCAGAAGCATATAAAGCATATCGAGAACAACAAAGTGGCATTAAGGTAGCAGTAGTATCCACAGACGAAATTTATAATGAGTTTAATGGCGGTGTGCTTGATATTACAGCTATTCGCGATTTTCTTGCTTTTGCCAAAGCGCGATGGATCCGCAAGCCCCAATATGTCATGATGTGGGGTAGCACACACTATAACTATCGTATGATCGGTTCCAGTTCTTTGCCTAAACTGTTAGTACCGACTTTTACCAACTATAATGGCGATGGCATCTTTTATCATACCCAAACTCTCTCGACCGAAGACTATACTGTCTGTGTCGAAGGGAATGATCTTCGCCCGGACTATGCCAGCGGTCGTATAACAGTTCGCACCAATGACGAGGGCATGGCAATCATTGAGAAAATCCGTCGCTATGAAAATTCTTCAAGCAATGATCTATGGCGCACACGAGCAACCTTTGTTGCTGATGACAGCTGGACTTCGTATGGTGCCGATGGTTCGATTCATGTCGACCAATCAGAACAACTTGCCCGCTATCTGCCGAGCAATGTTCAAGTACGAAAAATTTATGAAGCAGACTATCCATATGGGGCAGGTTTAGGTCGTCTTAAACCCCGCGTCACACAAGATATTGTCAGTGCCGTCAATGCCGGTACACTTGTTCTGAATTGGATCGGACATGGCTCGCCCCAACTGTGGGCACATGAAAGTATTTTAGTTCAAGAAACAATTCAACTTTTCACCAATACCGATCGTCTGTTTTTCTTAACTGCGGCAACATGCGATTATCAACGCTTTGATGATATGGGCAAACGGTGTGGCGCAGAAGACATGCTCTTTAGCCAACGCGGCGGTTCGATTGGCAGTTTCGGAGCAACTCGTGTTGTATATTCTGATCAAAACGCAGCAATCGGGCGAGCGTTCTACTCACAACTCTTTCCATCCAATGGCATGGTTGCAGTACG
>DHLT01000145.1 GCA_002405405.1 Ignavibacteria bacterium UBA4661
GAAGACTTCTATCAGACTTTTTTTACTCTTACTTTCTTCTGCCTAAGAATCATGTGGCATGAATCCGTAGAGGCGTGCAATCGAAAATAGCATGATGCTTATGGTTGTCAGGAGTTGAGTAGTCATAGAAATTTATGGATAGAAGTGTGAGAGAATACTGTTGAGTTTGCTGTATAGTTAAAACGCATGAAACTTATCGCCTAAATAGTGCTTTAGATTCCATTTTTTTGTTGTGTCTAAGGCACGTTCAAGACAGATAAATCTTCTGTCTGTATGCTTTTTGAAATACTCTACCGTCTCGGTGGCAAGAGCAATATCTAAACAAATCAAAGTCTCTTTTGTGCCATCCGTAGCAAAGAAAATTTCATTGTTTACGAACTCTTCTTGCTTGGTTACAGTATAGTTGAGTGTGTAGCCATTTTTCAGCAAAATTTCCGTTATCAATTCGTCTCGATTAAAAGCACTCACTAACTGTGCTTCTTTGTCTTTGATGTATTGCTTCAGCAACGCGATGTTTTCTTCGGTTGTACTTTCAGGATCAGGGGCAAACTCCACTCTTGGAAAGTTTGATTTGACAAGTTTGAAGACCTTGAAGCCCAAACCACTGTCTGAACCTTGATGCAACGGATTTTCTTGATGAGCTTGATTGTTGAACAAATCTTGTTCATCGTTTAATCCTCGTAATCTTTGTTCAGACTGTATGCGCTCCACCACGCGCTTGTTGCGCTCTATCGTTATGTCGCTGATCTTTTTATACCCCGCTTGGTATGCCTCGCTACTTTGCTCTGTTGCTTCAGGGATCTGTACAAGAATGAATTTTCTGTTGCCACCGTCTTCTTCATTAAGCTCCATGACTGCCTGTCCGGTGGTACCCGAACCACTAAAGAAATCTAAAACGATGTCTGTTTTATCACTTGTAATTTCATACAAGTGCTTTAATAATCCTGGCGGTTTAGGAAACTCAAAATAAGATTCGCCTAAAAGTGCTCTTAAGGCATTTGTACCATTTTTTGTTGAGAAATCAATAATTATTGATTTGGGATGTATAGTTCCTTTTTCCTTTTCATACTGTAGTACACCGTTATCCTTAAAGAAAAACCTTTTTACAATCTGTCCTTTTTGATCAATTACCATTTCACCGTCTATCCAACTTTCAATCATATCTTTCATTGTCCAAGCTGCTTCAAGTATGACATCATTGGCAAGTTTTCCGGCATTAGATTCAAAAATTCCACTGATAACTTTTATCGGTTCCCCATTTCCAAATTCCGTAGGAAAAATTTTGTCTTCACATTCAAAATCCATCCCCTTAGGGAAACTAATCTGCGATACAGGATTTTTTTCACTTGGTCTTTTTATAGCTCTATCTGATACATTCTCTACACCATCAAACTTGAATAAAGGCAATTCGGATTTATCCTTTGCAAAGCACAGAATATATTCATGTTCATTAGTAAAATGTGCCGCAGCCGTTCTTCCACTTTTCCAAATAAGATTACAAACAAAATTTTCTTCTCCAAATATCTCTTCACACAACTTTTTGAGATGAGTAAATTCAGCATCATCTATCGAAATAAATATAATACCATCGGGTTTGAGCAGTGTTCTTGCGACAAGGAGTCGGCTATACATCATATTGAGCCAATTGCTGTGGTAGCGTCCGTCTGATTCGGTATTCGTGTCGATTTTCACACCTTGCTCAATGACACCTGCATCTTCCCAATATGCTTTTTTATCCTGTGAGTAGTTATCAGCATAGACGAAATCTTAACCTGTGTTGTAGGGTGGGTCAATATAGATGCACTTGATTTGTTCTCGATATGCAGTACTTAGGAGTTTCAAGACTTCGAGATTTTCGCCCTCGATAATCAGATTTTCACTGGTGGTCGGATTGACGCTTCTTGCTTCGTCATAAACGAGTGTGGCACTGCTGGGTGTAAAAGCATTTCTTTTGGCGACACTTTTTCCGAACCAACGAAACTCATACCGCTCAAGTTCTGCAATACTTGCAGGATCGACGACTTTTTTGAGTTCGTCTATATTGAGTTTGCCTTCATTGGTAAAAAGGTCAGGAAATAGTTGTTTGAGAGTGTCTAAACGCTCTTTGTTCCAGTCAGTGGTCTGAACATTGATTAAAGGATTTTCGTGATGTTCAGAATGGATATTTTCGTTGCTCATTGTTGCTTCAATTTTTTGTTATACAATTTTTTGAATGGTAGCGATTTACTTCATTTCATAATCCGTTTAACTCTTGCCGTTTAGTCCTTGTTCAGACTATTGATGGTTTTGGTAGCTTCTGTTTTAAAGTGATTGTATTCTTTTATGGGAGCTTTGTACTGCACCTCGACACCTAATGCTTTGAAATGCTTCATAGCACATTTGATTTTATAGACTTCACTTTCTGTGAGTGCTTTTTTGTCGTTGATGTCATTTGTACCTTTGGTTTCGACAACGAAATAAAATTCGCTCTGACTACCTGTCTGTAAGCTCTTGCGTTTCATCACCAAACCAAAGTCGGGTTCATATTCTCCGATAGGCGTTTTGATTTTATAATAACTTGGAAGTTTCAGAAAGCATACTATTTCGTCATCAAGATCGGCAGTTTTTGCAAACCATCGTTCCACCTCGCTATCCACAAGCACTTTATCGAAGACACCTCTCTTGGGTGTATCCTCGTAGGCTTGCGGAGCAATGTTTTTTACATAGTCATCGAATGAGAATGGAAATTCTTCGCCTGTTGTATGGTAGGCAAGACCTCGTATCATTTCATCTAATTCGACATTGCGGATAATGGATGCGGCTTTGTGAATGAACTGTGGCGGGTTTTTGACACATTGGTCGTAGTTGGTAATTCCTTGGACAATTTTAAAAACTGTCGAGTAACTTAATCCTGTGTTTTCGCTTAATTCTTCCACCAAATCTAATGGTGTAAATTTACCTTTGAGAGCATAGGATGCTGTTCCACCGAAACCAGTTTTGACACCCTCTTCGGTAATTTCTCCGATAGAGCGACTACTCACTTCTGCCACATAATCGGCAATCGCTATGTTGTTGATTTGCGCCACCGATTTTTCAATCAGATTTTCTTCGTGGAAGGAAGTACTGTAATCTGTTTTCTTGGCTAATGCTTGCCAAAATCGCTTGAAAGCTCCATCAATCGGCTCACTTGTATTGCGTTTAAAATGAACTTCATTTTGCGGTTTGCCTTTATGTGTATGCGTAAGCACTGTGCCTGCTTTGGCTGATCCATACACCTCTTTAATTTCTTCCTGATACTGCTTGACAAAGGTCTCGTATGTTTCATTGGGAATAACGGTCAGTTGGTTGATACGGTCTGCATCTTCTCCATGCAAAGCATCATACTTTCTATGTCCGTCTTGATTCACGCAAATTCACAACCCTCTGCCAATCTCTTGACGTTTGCGAATTTCAGAAAACGCCGTGTTGAGCGTTGCGATATTAAAGACATTGGGATTATCCCAACCAACACCCAAAGCAGAATGCGAAAAAATAAACTGAACGGGGTTTGATAGAGTAAGAAGCTCTTCTTTACCTTTTAAGATAAGCTCGTAAATCTTCTTTTGCTCTTTTTGTCCACCTTCGTTGTCAGCAAATTCTCCACTCGTTTTTTGAGCAAAATAATACCCCTGAATTTGGTTGATGTAGTCATCTGTTGGTTGTCTGCCTTCATTCATTTGGGCATACACCATCTTGTATTTTTCAACGAAAAGGTCTTTGATAATGGGCGTTTCGCCCATGTAATTGGCAACTTTATCAATGAAAATAAGCGAGAGACACTTGATGCCATGTTGTGCTAATTTTTGTGTTTTTTCAAAATGTCTGCGGATAAGCCATTCCAATTGCAAAGCCCAAATACTTTGGATGCTCCCTGCGATTTGTCTTTCTTCTATGATGACACCATTAGAAAATTTGACATACCACTTACCCGTTGTCAAACTCTTATTGATACGCTCAATTTTGTAATTCAAGTAGCTTGGATTGTTTGTTTTTTCACCCAAATTATCGTCTTTTTTAAGCCAGTTTGTTTCTTCAAACACAAATTTTCCACTTTTCAGTTTCCATGCTTTCAGTTTAGCTTTCGGATCACCTTTTCCGTTTTGCGTTTGAGTGAGTTCAATTTTGATCGTGGCTTCATCATTTTTTTCTGTAACGGTCAAGAGTTCGATTTTCTTTACTAATCCCTGCTTATAACTGTCATACGGTGTGAGGCGATACACTAAGTTTTTCAGTACCTTGTGCGTAGCCGAGTACCGAAGTTTGCAGAGCGGATTGAGTTTTGCTATTTGTTTGATGGAGTTTTCTGTATCCATTCCCTCTTGCGGTTCGTCCATGATGATGATTGGATTTGTTTTTCCGATTGCATCAATGAAAGGGATATTGGCAAACAAATCTTCTCGTTGTGCTTGATTCAAAATTTTATCGTCTGAATTAAACGAAGCAAGTGTCATGACCATGACCTGCGGGTGCTGTTCTTCAATAAAGTTCGTTACTTTATTCAGTCGCTTACTGTCATACTCAAATGCTTTCGGCGTGAATCCGTAGATATTTTCAAGTTGCTTATCAAAAATTTTAAAGGCACTCAAAACGCCTTGTCTGATTGCAACCGAAGGAACAAGAATGATGAACTTGGTAAAGCCATAATGCTTGTATAGTTCATAAATGGTTTTGATATACACGAGCGTTTTGCCTGTACCCGTTTCCATTTCTATGCAAAGATCATTATCTGACGAAAGTCCGGCAATTTCTTCGTCAATGCC
>DHLT01000164.1:0-6496 GCA_002405405.1 Ignavibacteria bacterium UBA4661
GCCTTCAGGCGTGGGGAGTGTCAAAAGTGTTTAATGCTAACACCGGTACACCGCTTGGCGTGTATCGACTTGACCCCGACAATCCACAGAGTATGCCAACCGATGTCATTCGATCATTGTATGAAGACAGCAAAGGTCGATTGTGGGTCGGCACGATGATTGGGTTAGTGCAATTCGATAAAATAACCGGTAATTGTCGTCTTATCACCGAAAAAAATGGTTTGCCAAATAATGTTATTTATAAGGTTTTAGAGGATCAATCAGGGAATTTATGGATTAGCACCAATAAAGGTATTTGTCGGCTGAATCTTGCAACAATGGAGGTGCGTGTCTATGATCGCTCGGCTGGTATGCAAGACAATGAATTTAATGCTACTGTAGGATGGAAACTTCGTGATGGGCGAATGATGTTTGGTGGAATTAGTGGTTTTAGTGTCTTTCATCCGGATAGCTTGCGTCCGAATCCGATCCCTCCACCCGTTGTATTAACAGATTTTCGTGTGTTTAATCAGTCAGTACGATTAGATACAGCTATTACAAAAAAGAATATCATCACACTTCCCCACAATCAAAATTTTTTCACGATACGATATTCTGCGCTGAACTATACAGCTACAGGATTAAATAGGTTTCGTTATACCATGATTGGATTTGACGATCGGTGGATCGAAGCCGGAAAAGATTTAGAGGCAACCTACACGAATCTTGATCCGGGCACATATACCTTTCATGTTATTGCCAGCAATAATGACGGTGTATGGAATACTGTAGGAAGGCAACTCACGATTGTTATTGTTCCACCTTGGTGGAAAACATGGTGGTTTCGATTGGCAATCATTGTGGTGGGAATAGGATGTGTGATTCTTGGTGTACGTCTTCGGGTACGCCGATTACAAAATGTCAATGCTATGCTGAGCAACCAAGTGCAGGCGCGAACCCGAGCATTGGTTGAAAAAAATGAACAATTAGAGTTGCTCAATACCGAGCTATCCAAAGCGGATCAATTCAAAACCAAAATGCTGGCTATGGCATCGCATGATCTCAAAAGTCCGCTTACGAACATTTTGGGTTTTGCAAAATTTCTCAAAGAAGATAATCTCAGCGAAGATGAGCGGTATGAGTTTGTTGAGTATGTGGAAGAATCCGCACGCAAAATGCATGGATTGATCATCGATTTACTCGATGTTGCCGCTCGTGAGCGTGGTGTGATTACACTCAATTTGTCGGTAATTGCGATAAACGATATTGTGGAGGAATTAATTAAACAATACACTACCCGCGCCGAAAGCAAGCGGCAAATCCTTCGTTATGTATCCTATGCACAAGCCATGGTGATGGCTGATAAAGACCGTCTTACACAGGTTTTTGAAAATTTGATCAGCAATGCTCTCAAATATTCGGATACTGAAACTGTTGTTGACGTTGTCATTACCGAAGAACAAGACATCGTACGCTGTACTGTGCGCGATCAAGGTCAGGGGTTATCAGAGGATGATATGAAACTGCTTTTCCGAGAATTTCAAAAACTTTCATCGAAACCTACCGGTGGCGAACACTCAAGCGATATCGGGCTGTCGATTGTTAAACAAATTGTCGAATTGCACAAAGGAAGCATTCGCGCCGAAAGTGCCGGCAAGGGTATGGGATCTGTATTTGTGGTAGAATTTCCAAAATATAAGGCGTGAGCAACAACAGCGTACGACCTTTCTTTTCTTCACTTTTTTCTGTGTTGGGTATGGTAACACACTCGTTCAAACCACTTCGCTCGCTCTGTATGGCTGCACTCTTCAGTGTCGGTGCATACATGGGAGTACAGGCGCAAAAGCTCGATATTTGCACCTTCGACAAATCAGTTCGCCCGCAAGATGATTTTTTCCTCTATGTCAATGGCGAATGGATGAAACGTACACAGATTCCCGGCAACGAACAGCGATATGGGGTGTTTAATGAAATTGGCGATCGCAACCGCGACATGATGAAAGCCATGTTGGATGATCTGCTAAAAAAGATAACCTTTGCTGCAGGTTCGCCCGAGCAATTGGTTGCCGATTATTATGGTGCAGGCATGGATTCTGTGCGTATTGAGCAACTTGGTAAAAAGCCGATTGAACCGATTTTTGAAAATATCAACAAAATTTCCTCCAAAGACGATTTGCTCCGCACAATTGCCGATTTGCAACGTATGGGGATTGGAACGATCCTCGGCGTATCAGTTGGACCTGATGCCAAAGATAGTCGGGTGAATACTGTGCAAATTGGTGGTGGAGGCACAAGCTTGCCCAATCGCTCCTACTACATGGAGAAAACACCGCGCATGCAGAAAATTCGCGAAGAATTTATGAAACATCTGACCACGATGTTTGTGCTTGCCGGCGAAAGCGAAGGAACTGCCAAGCAAAATGCCGATATTATTTTCGCGCTCGAAAAACGTATGGCGGAAGCACAGCGTACCAATGTCGAGAATCGCAATCCGCAAAAACGCTACAACAAACTCACGATTGCTGACTTGAAACAAATGACATTCAATATCAATTGGGATAAATATCTTGGTGCGTTGAATTTCGAGAAAGTTGAGACCGTGATAGTCGGTCAGCCTGAATATGTTGCAATGCTTGACCGCATGATTGGTGATTTTTCAATGGATGAATGGAAAGTTTTTCTCCGCTGGAAAGTACTTTCGTCAACTGCCGAATATCTCTCAACCCCGTTTGTGAATGAAGATTTCCGTTTTTCACGGACAGTATTGAATGGCGTGAAAGAAATGCAACCCCGCTGGCGGAGAATTTTGGCACTCGTGGATCGTTCGGTTGGTGATGCAATGGGGCAAATGTTCGTCGCACGTGCATTTACGCCCGAAACCAAACAGCGCATGAGCGAAATGATCGAAAATATTCGCGAAGCATTTGTCGAGCGCATCAATACACGGACATGGATGAGCGCGGAAACCAAGCAACAAGCAATCAAAAAACTGAATGCTATTGTCTATAAAATCGGTTACCCTGATAAATGGAAAGACTACAAAGGATTAGAAATCAAAGCCGATGATTTTGTTGGGAATGTTCTCCGCTCGCGTCAATTTGCTCGCAAAGAAATGATGGATCAATATGGCAAGCCGGTTGATCGCACACGCTGGGGCATGACACCACCGACTGTGAATGCGTACTACTCGCCGCAATTCAATGAGATTGCTTTTCCTGCGGGAATTCTCCAACCGCCATTTTTTGATGTAAAATTCGATGATGCCATGAATTATGGAGCGATTGGCGGCGTGATTGGGCATGAATTGTCGCATGGTTTTGATGATTCGGGAAGTCAATTCGATGCTGATGGTAATCTCAAAAATTGGTGGACAGAAAGCGACCGCAAACAGTTCGAGAAGCGTGCTGATGCGTTGGTCGAACAGTTCAATGGTTTCAAAGTGTTGGATTCGATTGGTGTGAATGGTCGCCTGACACTCGGCGAAAACATTGGCGATTTGGGTGGTTTGACCATTGCGTATGCCGCGATTGAAAAGGCATGGGCGAAAAAACGTAAACCCAAAAATCAAGACGGTTTTACACCGGAGCAGAGATTCTTTATCGGTTGGGGCATTGGCTGGCGTGCGAAATATCGTGATGAGGCACTGCTCAACCAAATCAAAACGGATCCGCACTCACCGCCATACTTCCGTGTGAATGGTCCGCTGTCGAATATGCCTGCTTTCTACAAGGCATTCAGTGTCAAACAGGGCGACAAAATGTTCCGCACCGATGACAACCGCGTGGAAATTTGGTAAGCAATACGAAAAAGAAGCAAGCAGAATCATATTCCCCTCTTTGCCATGAGCAAAGAGGGGATTTTGTTTTTGTATTTTATAGTGAAATAAGATCATATGTGTAACAAACTATTGCCTCATCATGCAGACCAATAACCTTAGCGTTCGCGCAATGCGAGATGACGATATTCCCTTGATTGTGGACTATTTCCTGACAGCCGAACCCGATTTTCTACAGATCATGGGGGTCGATCAAGCAAAACTCCCACCCCGTGCGGAGTGGCTCGATATGCTGTATCGCAACCATGAGCAGAGCATCGAGAAAAAATCATTCTACTACATTCTTTGGCAAATGAATGATGATCCCATCGGACACAGCAATATCAATAAAATTGTATGGGGGCAGGAAGCCTATATGCACTTGCATCTTTGGCGCAGAGATATTCGGCAACATGGCATGGGCGAACAATTTGTTCGCATGACACTGCCGTACTACTTCGACACGTTCAAATTAGAAGTACTATACTGTGAACCATCTGCGCTCAACCCCGCACCCAATCGAACTTTAGAGAAAATAGGATTTGAGTTTGTAAAGTCATACGAAACTATTCCGGGATGGATCAATTCTCTCCAAACGGTCAACCGTTGGTGTCTGACCAAAGAGCGGTTTATGGCATTACATGAACATTCGAGCGATTGATAGGTAAAGCACTGTGTTTGCTTACTCTGCACTGTTAGACATGCTGAGGGGAAATGTTACTTGTCGCAGAATGGTCTTGCATAGTGGCAAAAGTTCGACCATTTCTATCTCATGTGTTTTGTCGTGTATGAGCGGGGCAGAGAGTGTATCGTCGGTAACGATAGCAGTTGTGTGAGGCGCAGAACGATATGATCTCATATCTGCCGATGTATAGTAGTAATCTTGCAGATTTCCCCAATATGTTTTGCCGGGAATTTCCTCAGCCACCAGAGGACGAGCAAAAATGAGAGCACCATAAGAAAAATAGACTTCATCATGCGAGAGATGTGTACGGGGTGAAGTCTGAAAGGTAATATCAAGATAGTCATCCTGATGAAATGTGCGCTGAAACACAAGATAGTCCCGATCGATAGTATAAGGTTCGGACACATGAAGATGATCTGCCCATGACGGTTTCCGTATCTTGATCGTACAAGCAATCGGTGCAGAAGTCGTGATAACAAACTGACACCGATGATCAAAAGGGTACCGAGTGTTGTTCTCAATCATCATGTCAACCCCATTCACTGTCGTGTGCAGAATATTCGGGGCAAGCAATGTAGCAACCAAGGTCGTGTCGTCTTCCCTCATCCAAGAATGTTGTAAGAAATAGGGAGAAATACGTCCGGCATTGGGGGCGCAGCAGACAGCAACATCTTGATGTGCAGGAGAGTATTTGTACCGCGTTTGGTGGCGGTGAGTATCGTGACGACCATTCTGTGTGCCCATCATTTCCCATGAATTATCCGTTTTCAGATAAGCGATACAAGGATGGTGCGGATGCCGTGCCCCTTGGGCGGCATTGTAAAATGTTTTTTCGATACGGTCACCAATGTCTGCCGAACCTTGTTTTTGCAGAAGAAGACCATAACTGTCGATCAATTCCTGTAATGAACAAAACTCATATCCCGTATCGGTCGGGTGTGCCTTGCGTCCTGCGATCCATTCATCGCCGATAGCTCCTCCCGTTATGGTAATCACCTCTGCAATTCTTTGCAGGTAGAGAGAAAGAACTTGGTGAAAGAGAGCGTCTTTTTTCGTGTAAGCGGCAACAATAATCGGACGGATATGCTCAAATGTATGTACTCCATGCGATTGCAACATATAGTGTGGATTCAGGATATTGCCAAGCTGTGCATCATGTTCAGATTGAAATGTTCGGCAAAAATCTTCGTAGAGGAAAAGAGCATACTCTCGATAGATATCGCGTTGAGTATGAAAGTACATCCGTTCTAACACATCCGTAAACACCAAACCATGCGATACACCGCCATTAAATTGCATTCCCGATTGAAAAGGGCTGGATTGTCGCAAGGGATAATGGCGCATGACATTATTCACGGCTTGTACAAGACTCGACCACACTTTGTCAGATTGTGTACACTCATAATATGCGAGGAGTCCTCGATAGAGTGTTGCTTTCGACCAAAGTTCGCCATTTTCCGACGAGAAAGAATACCGTAATTCTTCATCATAAATCCCGATATAGCCATCTTCATCTTGTGTTGCTAATATGCGGTCGATATACTCTTCTACGTTCTTGATTGCTTCCGGATCATTCAGGAGAAAAGCATGACGGATATACCCATCCCACCAATTCGATTGTGTTTCGCTATTCCACCACTGGTATTGCTCTTCCCCTTCAGCATCGCCATCTTTGGTATTGCCCAAATCTTTGGATGCCGAATTTCTGCTTAAACGGTGCGAGCCATAAATAGGATCATGGATTAAACTCGGAACAGCCTTATCAAGATGCCCAACAAAACCTTCTGCAAGATCGCTCTGCATCTGCTCACGGAGCCATCCGGCAGGTAACACCGAACCGAAGGGCAATGAGCGAAAGACTTCATGGAAATGTTCTTGTGTCATGTGATGCGCAACGACATTACTGAATAGTCATGTGAAATGTTAAGTTTCCGCCCCTCATAATTTCTAGATAGGTGATAAAGGGATTCACCATTTTTTTGCCATTCAAAAAACGAAGGTCATTATAGATAGCTTTG
>DHLT01000164.1:6609-8411 GCA_002405405.1 Ignavibacteria bacterium UBA4661
AACGAAGGTCATTATAGATGGCTTTGTCAGAAAAGTTTTGGGCTTGAATGGTAAAGACGCTGTTGTCTGCAAGATGAATTGATGCTTTTTTGACTTGCGGACTTCCCAAAACAAATTCACCGGTAGCAGGATTTAAAGGATAAAATCCCAAGGTAGAAAGAATATACCAAGCACTCATTTGTCCGCAATCATCATTGCCTATCATACCATCGGGTGTGTTATTATGGAATTCATTGATAACGCGATGAATATATTGCTGTCCTTTTTTAGGTTCGTCGCTATACGCATATAAATAAATGATGTGGTGGCTGGGCTCATTACCATGAGCATATTGACCAATCATTGCTTCCTGACCCAAGAACTTGTTAGGGTTTAATGCCTCAGTGGTAAAAAACGCATTGAGTTTTTTTGTAAAAGCACTTTTTCCACCTACAAGCTCTGTTACGCCATCGATATCGTATTGCGTTGGTGTCCAAAAATATTGCCAAGCATTAGCTTCGGTATAGTCGCCGGGATTATTTAACGGTGAGGTTGCGAGCAAAGGATCGAAAGGAGTTCGCCAATTCCCTTTCGTATCTTTCCCTCTGAAAAAAGAGGTTTCTTTGTCATAAAGGTTGCGGTAATAATGAGCTCTTTTGACAAAAGTTTGTTCAATATCGGTAGCTCCGTTTTTCTTTGCCATTTCTGCTACACACCAATCATCATAACCGCTTTCCAATGTTCTGGAAACTGACTCATTATCTAACAGATCAAAAGGATAATATCCGTATTGATTGTACAATTTCCAATCGGAATTGATATGAGAAATAGTCGAAGTTTCTACCATTGCCTGCAAGGCTTTATCCGCATCAAAACCTCTAAAACCATTCTGGTAAGCGGATAATATCATAGGTATGGCGTGATTGCCGATCATACAATAATTGTCCTGCCCCCACGCCGTCCAAATCGGTAAAAATCCTTTGGATGTATGGTGGATAAGCATTGTTTGGATGATGCCATTAATTTTTTCGGGAGCCAGAATCTGTAGCAGGGGAAATGCTCCTCGATAAATATCCCAAATAGAAAGCGTAGAGTAATATTCTTTATTCGGGGCGACGACGACTTTATCATCAACACCTCGGTATCGTCCGTCAACATCGGCAATATTCGAGGGCTGTAAAAACAGATGGTACAGAGAAGTATAAAATATTTCTTTTTGCTTATGAGGTGCTTCAATGCTGATTTTATTCAAATACTTGTCCCAGGATGTGCGATTGTTTTGATATACTTTTTCAAAATTCCAATGCGGAATTTCTGTTTGCATATTACGTTTCGCTCCTTCAACCGAAACTGATGACAAAGCAATTTTAACCTTTAGTTTTTTGCTGTTGAGCAGTGAAAAAACGAAGAGAAATCTTGGAGCTTTTTCGTTTGCTTTTTTGTCAAGTGGAAGTTGTTTGACAAATGGTTGGTCAAAGGTGAGCGTAAAAAAGTATTTACGATGAACCCAATTCTGCGTTGAACAATAGCCGGAAATAGTCGTCGTGTTCTCTACTTTTACATCGCTTTCTACTACTAAACCCTTCTGATGATGTTCATCAAAAACAAATCGTAACCCATGTTGTAAATCAACCAACACCTGAGCTTTGCTTTCCGGGAAGGTGTACTGATGAAATGCCACTCGTTCTGAACATGTAAGCTCGACTTTTACATCATCTTTTTTGGTCAACGCATAATAGCCGACTTTGCCGATCTCACTGTTTTTGTCGTAATAATAATGTTGTAGTCTTTCTTTTTGAGGATTAATGGGAAGCACTAATACA
>DHLT01000200.1 GCA_002405405.1 Ignavibacteria bacterium UBA4661
TCATTTCCGGTGGTGCTGCATTACCAAAAGAATTTGCAGAGTTTTTCTTCGCAGTTGGCTTAAATATGCTTGAGGGGTATGGTTTAACAGAATCATCACCGGTGCTGTCGGTTACACGTATGACAGATATGGAAATCGGCACTATTGGAAAACCACTGAATAATGTCTTGATACGATTTGCACCTGACGGAGAAATTCTGGCTAAAGGTCCGAATGTTATGAAGGGATATTGGAATAATCCTGAAGCTACTGCTGAAGCAATTGACAACGAAGGATGGCTACATACGGGTGATATCGGTATGATGAATGAACGAGGAAATATCATTATTACTGATCGCAAGAAAAATATTTTTGTGTCGAGTGGCGGTAAAAATATTGCACCGCAACCTATCGAAAATCAGTTGTCACAAAGCCGTTGGATCGATCAACTCCTGCTGATTGGTGAAAAGCGTGACTTTATTTCAGCATTGATTGTTCCGAACTTTGAGTATATGCAGGAAGTAGCGCGTGCCAAAGGTATTGCTTTTGTTAATAATCGCGATTTGATGGAAGATGATATGGTCCTGAAAGAAATTCAACGTGATATTGACAATTTGCTCATGAATTTTTCCAAGTTTGAAAAGGTACGCAAGTTTACGCTTATCGAAAAACCATTTACCGTTGATGATGGCGAGATGACACCCACATTAAAAATCAAGCGTAAAGTTGTGGAAGCAAAATATCAAGACTTGATTGAAAAAATGTATGAGGGTTTGGATTGATTTTAGTGTTGCAAAATTTTTGATGATGAATTTTTACTGATTGAAGTCATGAGCTTCGTATCTTTGAAAAGGTCATTCGATTAGTTCACAATCTCTCTTGTCAGATACTTTTACAAGGACATATATGGCACTAGCACAACAACTCCTCTATGTTGTAGGAACACTCGTAACGATTGGCGTCGTAGTTTATTTTACCTTCTCTGCATGGTTGAAACATATTCGCAAAGGTAAAACAATTGTTGAAGAAGCACGACACTAAATGTCTTTACACAGAAGAAATGAAAGCCCGTATGCAAACACATACGGGCTTTGTTGCTTTCAGAATATTTTGTAGCAAAGTCTTTCGTAAAGAGTTGTCATTGTATGGTACATACCACAGAGAAACAGACTCTTTCAATGAATTAGAACATATTCTCAAGGAGAGTACGGTTCATACTTGAGTAGGCATAAAAGAGATATAATCAAGGTGTTTAGGTACGTGTGACTATTTTTTTTGAGCAAATCAAAAAAAACTTGACAATGTCGACTATTTTTTGAAATTTCTAACGTTTGAAAAAAAACAAACATTGCAAACAAACATCAGCAATATTTTTCTACGACGTACATGTCAAAGCAATCGCTAATTCATCGGGAAATGCTACAACTCTTTGGGGAGGCATATCGAGCATTTGGTCTAAATCGCCAAATGGGAAGAATCGTAGCACTCCTGATGCTTTCACCGGAGCCATTGTCTTTGGACGAGATTACGAAACAGCTAGGTTTGAGTAAGGGTCCGGTAAGTCAACTGACGCGAAGATTGCTGGAGCGAAATATCGTTCGGAAAGTATGGAATCCTGGCAGCAGAAAAGATTACTTTGAGATACAGCCACACTCATTTAGTAATGCGTTTGGAAACTTTGTGGATCTTATCAAGCATAATGTTCAGATAGCAAAACATCTGATTGAAGAAATTGATCGAAGAAAAACAGAGCATATCGCCCCTGAGTTTTATGCGCGGTTAGTGGAAATGAGACAGTTCTTCGGTATGATGGAGCAGAGTTTTCATTCTTTTTTAAGTAATTGGGCACATACGCGTATCGAGTTGTATGATAACGAACTTCATGCCGATGTACTACAAGCAAAATTTTCTGAACGAGTTCGCTCGACGGTAGTCACTGAACAGTTAGAGACAGCAAAGCCAAAGACAAAAAAACGTTCGGCAAACAAACAAGAATCGTCTTCTCAACCGTATTCTTCATCGTCAACAAAAAAACGAACACCAAGACAGCAAACAGCCGCTCGTAAAAAGAAACATTCTTTGTAAGCTACATGAATCAATTAGAAAGTGTCGTTTTTGTGTTCGTATCGTTTGAAAAAAATCAAACATTCCAAATTATTCATCTTTTCAAAATGGTATAGTTATGCGTTTTCATAATTCTGTTGTTATAGTCACCGGAGGAGCACAAGGAATTGGTTTAGTTACGGCGCAAGCATTTGCTCGAGAAGGTGCAACTGTTATCCTGTGGGATGTCAATGAAGAAAAGGGTGCATCAGCATTGCGTCAATTCCCCGAAGGACAATCTGCAGAGTTTATGAAAGTCAATGTAGTCAATTATGATGATGTTGCATCAGCCGTTGCAGCTGTCATTGCTCGACATCACAAGATTGATGTCTTAATCAATAATGCCGGTATTACACGTGATGCTTCATTGATGAAAATGACATCGGAACAATGGCAGCAAGTTCTTGATGTCAATCTTACCGGAGTTTTTAATTGTACAAAAGCAGTTGTTCCGTCAATGGCAGAGCGTCAGTATGGACGTATTCTGAATGCTTCATCGGTGGTGGGGATATATGGAAACTTTGGTCAAACAAATTATGTCGCTACTAAAGCCGGTGTAATTGGTTTAGCTAAAACATGGGCAAAAGAATTAGGTCGAAAAGGTATTACTGTCAACGTTGTTGCTCCGGGATTTATTGCGACAGAAATGATTTCAACTGTGCCGGAAAAAGTTATTACGATGATGAAAGATCGTTCACCCCTTGGGCAGATTGGTACGCCGGAGGATATCGCACATGCATATCTTTTCTTGGCATCTAAAGAAGCTGGTTTTATTACCGGAGCTATCCTGAGTGTCGATGGCGGTTTGACATTGTAGTTGTGTATTAGCATTAATTCATGTTGTTGTTTTTTTCTTGTGTGTTTTGATGCGTAACGCATATATCCATAGTACCGGTTCATCGCTTCCTCAACGTATTGTACCGAATACATATTTCAATGAACTCTTAGGTGAAGATGTTGATACATGGTTGCAGGAGAATCTGACCATTAAAGAAAGACGGTGGATGTCGGAGGAAGAGTCTGTTGCCGATTTATGTGCGGCTTCAGCACGCCAAGCAATGCTCCAAGGAGGCGTACAACCGGAGGATATTGACCTCCTCATTATTGCCACCGACACGCCGGAGTTTATTTCACCATCAACGGCAAGCATTGTACAGCATCGTTGTGGATTAACGAATGCCGGAACATTTGACATTAATACAGCATGTGCCGGTTTTGTTACTGCGCTCGACATTGCAACAAAATATATTCGGTCGGATGAGCACTACAACACAGTGATGATTATTGGTGCGTATGGCATGAGTCGTTATTTAGATATTCATGATAAAAAAACAGTAACACTCTTTGCAGACGGTGCAGGGTGTGCCATTATGAAGAGTACCGACACGCCGGACGGATATCGTGCAAGTATGCTAGAAACTCGTGGAGAGTATAATGAATGGATGGGTATTTATACCGGAGCAACGAAATATCCAATAACACCAGAACGTGTAGCACAAGGTGATCATTATTTAAAGTTTGTGAAAAAGTTCCCCAAAGAGTTGAATCCGGACATGTGGACACGATTTATTCAAACACTGGCAGCGCGCGCGGGGTATATACCGCAAGAAATTAACCATTTTTTTATGACACAAATCAATATCAATAGTATCAATGAAACACTTGATCGTCTCGCTATTCCACGAGAGCGGTCTTATAATATCATGCATAAATATGCTTATACTGGTTCTGCTGCCATTGGTATTGCCTTGGATGAAGCAGTGCGAGAAGGCAAGGTACATCGTGGAGATATATGTTGCTTTATTGGTTCGGGTGGTGGATTAGCATTTGCCGGCTCTTTGTTCACATTCTGATGGCATAAAATGATGGATACTCAGCAACATTCATTACAACAACCTTTAGATTCTCTTCGCCCTGCCGCCTATGCATGGTATGCTTTATGGCTGTTGCTGATAGTCTATGTACTAAATTTTCTTGATAGAACATTGATTTATATGTTGTTCCCACCGATCCGTAAAGAGATGGTGCTTACGGATTTTCAGTTAGCACTGCTAGGAACAACATCATTTGTGATCTTCTATACTCTTCTTGGTATTCCATTCGGTAGGCTTGCGGATATATATTCTCGTAAAGTAATTATTGCCGGCGGACTTGCTGTCTGGAGTTTCTTTTCAGGTGCAACAGGATTTGCAACCAATTTTGAAACCATTTTTTTCTGCAGTGTTAAGGTAGGAGTGGGGGAAGCGGCA
>DHLT01000170.1:0-1794 GCA_002405405.1 Ignavibacteria bacterium UBA4661
AGAGTAAAATTCTTACCCATCAGCAACCACAATTTGAATTGCTCGAAACACTTCTGGTTACACCTACGGACGGTATTATTTTATGGTCTGCACACAAGCAGAGGCTACTCGCATCGGCGCAGTATTTCGGCTTTTCGGTGCAAGAACATATACTCTATGATTGGGCAGAATCCTTCTTGCCCGTGCAGACACCACAGCGGGTTCGTATCGTGATCGATAGACAAGGCAAGCTCACGGTAACTTCTACGCCATTGCAAGCACTGCCGACACCATATCGCGTTGCTTTGGCACACACACCGATACAGCCAACGAATAAAATTTTGTACCATACTACAACGTCTCGTCATAGGTACGAGAAAGAACGGCAGGAATGTGCCTTNNNGCTGTGGCGCAAACGCCGATACAGACAACGAATAAATTTTTGTACCATAAAACAACGTATCGTCCTATGTACGAGAAAGCACGGCAGGAATGTGCCTTTGCTGATGATACGATTTTATGGAATGAACATGGTGAATTAACTGAATCTTGTATTGGTAATCTTGCCATAGAACGCGATGGCATCCTCTATACACCCCCGGTTGCTTCGGGTTTGCTTGCCGGTTTATGGCGAAATGCTCGGATTGCCGATGGCACACTCATCGAAAAGGTACTTCGCGCACAAGATTTACGTGAATGCAGTGCATTGTATCTTATGAATTCTGTGCGTGGCTTGTGGCGCATAGAATTGGTCGAGTATTAGGGCATAACGATGGTAATATGGTCTGCTACGTGTCGCTTGGCGAGTATATGTTTGCGCCTGAAGAACGTAAAGCCGCCTTCTGTTTTTATTTCTTCGAGTTGAGGATTATTGCGATAATCATTGGCAGAGGGAGATTTACAGACGAAATATGCTGGCTTGTCAATCTCGCCTTCAATAAGCCATTGCTCAAAATGATCACGATGAATTCCAACGCCAATAGGAGAGTTGCGCTGTTCTTTACGAGTATAAAACAGATGCGCATAGCTTTTATAACCAAGAGGTAGAACATAGCAATCTTGCCCTTGTAATGATTGATAGAATGCAATCGGTGCACCTTGTGTGTAGGTTTCAATGTTCGGTGCAGCAGAGCGTAGAAAAATAAGGAGAGCAAGACTAACACCCCACGCAATTGTACGCACGGCTCCGGTAATTGAATTGTTGAGGGCGCGCCAGCAGGCAATAACGCTGACGAAGAGACCTGCTCCGGCAATCAATGAGCGGTATGACCACGTAACAGGCATCGAGAGATTCCCTCGAACGAATTCATCACGAATCATAGGTATAAGTGCCTGTGCATTGATGCCAATCAAGCAGAGCCCAAGAAATATCATTGCCCAGAGAATGCCGCACAAAAGGACTGTCAAGCGAATCCCTCGTGGCATTAGAGAGGGTTGTCCTGCGTCACTTAGGTTTGTTTGTTCGTGTAACTCTAAGCGACGTACAAGAGCACGCGCACCAAAATATGCTACCGGGAAGTATGCAAGAGACGAGTAATGGACAATTTTAGTTTGGACAATGGTGAAGAGAGTCATAACTACACACAGTAATACAAAGAATCCTATATCAAAGACTTTTTTTGCAGGATGCTCTTCTGAGCGAATTACATGTATATCGCAGGCAAATTGACTTGCGGGAAAGCATCCAATAAATACAACCACAAAGTGATAGTACAATGGTTGGCTATGTCCGGCATCACCGGTGGAAAAGAGACGTATTTGATATTGAAAAAATTGTACAAGAAACCAAGGTCCATTCTGAATGACATCAACTCC
>DHLT01000170.1:1971-4880 GCA_002405405.1 Ignavibacteria bacterium UBA4661
AGAAAAGCCGTCAAAGCAACAATAGCAATGCGCCTATACTGATAGGTAGCATAGCTTTTGGTAATCGTCAGCGTGAGAATAAATGCAAGACCGGGAAGTAATGCGCCTGTTGGTCCTTTTGTTAAAATTGCCAAGCCAATTGCTATGCCTGCAAGAATACTGTTACGATAGGACGAAGATGGTGGTGTAACAGAAGTTTGAGTACTATGGGATAATGGAAGAATATCCAACAACAGATAGTACATGCCGCTAAACATGAAGAGATTAAACCATGGATCGATGATGCCGCTCTTGAAATAAAAAAATGGTAAAATGGAGCAACCATGAAGTAGTATCCACACTTCTGCAAAGCGTTGAGAATAATGTTTCTTGCCTACAAAAAACAAAAAACATAATGTGCAGATGCCGGCAACAACATTGGGTAAGCGTGCAGAGAACTCATTGATACCAAATGCTTTCATACATAGTACTTGCATCCAGAAAAAGAGTGGTGGCTTTTCCCAAAATGGTTCATAATCGATACGTACGCGGAAGTAATCACCTGTTGCGATCATTTCGCGTGATGCTTCTGCAAAATTGATTTCATCCCAATCAAACAAATGTACCGATCCAATAAATGGTAGATATACAGCACAAGCGATAATAACAATCAGAAGGTATGGTGACCATGCTTTGCTATAAAGTGTACGGAACTGTTTCTCGATAAAAGACATAGGGTATTATTCCGAGTAAAAAACATTTTACAGAGCTACTTATTCATATAACTCAAATTAAGGTTTCATACCGATTGCTAATGAAACAAATCTTTTCCTTGTGTGTTCTTCCATTACAACCAGATTTATTCACCAAAAAACAAGAGAGGATGCCGTGAATCGTAAACACTTTTTACAAAGTTTGGGCTTAGGCAGTATTGCGTTAGCTTTACCGACAGATCGTGATGCCGAACTATTTGCTCAGGATAAAATAAATGGACAGCTAGCACAGACTTGTACGCTAGTGCCATCGGAAACTGCGGGACCATTCCCGCTCGACTTAACAGCAAATACCTATTATTTTCGACAAGATATCCGTGAGGGTAAAGCCGGTGTTCCTCTTACGGTACGCATAAAAATTCGCGGAAATGCTAATTGCTCGCCGATGCCGAATGTTCGAGTGAATATATGGCATTGTGATAAAGATGGCTTATACTCCGGATATAGTCAAGCCAACAATGCAGGGCAGGCAGGTTTGACATACTTGCGTGGCTATCAAATAACTGATGCCAATGGTGAGGTACGTTTACAACGATTTTCCCGGGTTGGTATTCAGGGCGTATATGTCATATCCATTTCCAAGTATTTGTGAGTTCGGCATATTCAGCAGTATCGCAGTTTACATTTGATATTGCAGCAAAGAATGCTTTGTATGCAGCAAACTCCACTCTTTATACTAAAGGTGCTGATCCACTTCTGCCACAAAACGACAATGTATTTTCCGATGGATATGCGTTGCAGATCGCTACGCTGACTCGTAACGAAACAACAGGAGCTTATGAAGCATATTTTGAGGCAGTTATACAAGGTTCGGGTACGACAACGGGGTATTTGGAAAAAGAAACTGCCAAGTATATGGCTCTTGGTCAGAATTATCCTAACCCATGTAGTGGTATGACGACTATTCCTCTAACATTGAAATCACCGGCTCGCGTACGCTTGTCGCTATGGAATCTCGCTGGTCAGAAAATCTGGGAGTTGGATGGTGGTACACTAAATACCGGGGAACACTTGTTTCCAATTGATTTCTCTGCATTGAATTTGCCTATGGCAAGTTATGCTTATCAGGTCGAAATCGAGAATGGTCAGGGCATCTATAAAGATTGCAAGATGATCACGGTTTTGCGCTAATATTGAGATTGCTGAATGAATACCATGAAAAAGCCCCTAAGTAAAGACATACTCAGGGGCTTTTTGTTCAATGACATCGAGTCATTACATATCATTTAGTTTGCTGCGATGACGACTATATACAAAATAGGTAATCACGCCAAGAATTCCCCAAATGACAAAGGCATATTTGGTGTCAGTGCGAAGATTCCACATCAAATACAAATTTGTTACAATACCAAGTGTTGCTACCACCGGTAGTGCAGGTGCTTTATACGGACGTTCTAACTGAGGTTCGCGTACACGTAAGATCCACACGGCACCGCAAATCATTGCAAAAGCGAGAAGAGTGCCTGAACTCGTTAATTCAGATACTTTATCAATCGGTGTCAGTGCAGCAACAATTGAAACGACTGTCCCAACAAGAATTGTACTTTTCCACGGAGTTTTGAACGTATTATGAATCTCTTTGAAAAAGCCCGGCATCAATCCATCTATTGCCATACCGAAAAAGATGCGTGTTTGTCCGAGCATCATCACTAGCATAACAGAGGTTAAGCCTGCCAATGCAGCTACCGTAATCAGGAATACAGCCCATGAAATACCTACGCTGGCGAATGCCGATGCAACGGGAGCGCGCATGTCAAGCTGGTCAAAGCGAACCATGCCGGTTAATACCAATGATACCAAGATGTACAGCAGTGTACACATCAGCAACGACGCTACAATAGCAAAGGGGACATCTTTACGGGGGTTAATTGCTTCGCCTGCTTGTGTAGAAACAGCATCAAAACCGATATAGGCGAAGAAAATAATACTTGCTGCCTTAACAATACCGATTAAGCCATAATGGACTTCGCCATCTTTAAAGCCCATAGCATTTGCACCATCGCCAACAATTTCAGCAGGAATGAATGGTGTCCAGTTTGCCGGATTGATATAAAACGCACCGAAAACAATAACAAAGAGAACAACAGCAACTTTGATGATCACAATAATGTTGTTGGTACTAGCAGCTTCTTTAATACCACGTACCAAAATATAGGT
>DHLT01000170.1:5019-5549 GCA_002405405.1 Ignavibacteria bacterium UBA4661
TAATGAGAAACGCTGCAATGTTAAATGCAGGTACTGGTCCTGTTGCTCCAACTTTTGCTCCTGCTGTCCAAGGATCATTAATAAGCCAAATGGGTAGATCCATATGAAAAAGATGCAGGAATTTTTCTAAATATCCTGACCAGCTTACGGCAACTGTTGTGGCACCCATCATATATTCCAAAATCAAATTCCAACCGATAAACCATGCAAAGAATTCTCCAACTGTACCATAAGAATAGGCATAGGCAGAACCCTCAACCGGTAGGATAGATGCAAATTCAGCATAGCAGAGAGCGGCAAACGTACAGCCAATACCTGCAAGAATAAACGAAAGAGCAAGTGCCGGACCAGCCCAATCATGAGCGGCAATACCAGTAAGAGTGAAAATACCACCGCCAATAATCGCACCAATACCCAGCGAGGTTAGTCCCCACTTGGTTAAGACGCGATTTAACTGGTTGTTTTTCATATCGCTTTCATAAGCGGAAAGCGGTTTTTTACGCCAAATACTTTGTTTCATACACAAAGGT
>DHLT01000170.1:5710-6872 GCA_002405405.1 Ignavibacteria bacterium UBA4661
CTTTGTTTCATACACAAAGGTGAAGAAAATGAGAAAGATGAGGAATTATGGTATGCAATGAGTGATATTGTTCGTGCGTTACTTTCCAGTGTAGATTGGGTAGGTATGGTTTGAATGTTCCATACTAACGCACACGAATCCTAAGTTACGCCAATGTTTTTAAAAGAGGGAAAAAGAATTTCTTGACAAGAATACCTTCTCATCGTATGGCTTGACGAATACGTGCTGAGAGGTAATCCATAACCCATACGACGAATGCAATCATGAAAACAATCAGTCCTACTTCATTCCACTTAGCAAGTCCCTGATACTGCATGAGGAGAGTGCCAATACCGCCTCCGCCAACAAGACCAATGATTGTTGCCATGCGCACATTGATGTCCCACCGATAAATTGTAAAACTCAAGAAAGGCATGAGAATTTGTGGTACCACAGCAAACCACACAATTTGCAATTGATTTGCTCCGGTTGCTTCAATGGCTTCGAGTGGACCATCATCGATATCTTCGATCTGTTCCGAATATTGTTTGGTGAGAGAAGCAATGGTATGAACTATGAGTGCAAGCATGCCGGCAAAGGGACCAATGCCTACCCACACCGAGAAAATAATTGCCCAAATAAGAGGTTCAATAGAGCGCGATAGATTTGCAAGAAAGCGAACGACACTGTACGTGATACGAGTGACAGCATGATGTCGAGTAAGATTATAGGCTGCAAAAAAGCTGAGAATGAATGAAACAGGTACTGCAAACAGTGTTGCCATTAATGCCAAGTAAATGGTCTCAATAATTGCAAAAAATGCCTGTTGAAAAATTGAAAATTCAGGATGAAACATTGCCGAGAAAATCCGCCCTGCTGCACTCAGTCCTTGTGCAGAGAAGAAGTCAACAATCGAAATTTTGGTCATAATCCAACCGGTTACAACCGTAGCAATGGAAATAATCCATATCAAATGCTGCGTCGCTGTGTAGCGCCAACCATCGGCAATCGATAGCGAACCGACAATCAAGCCGCCAATCGAAACACGAAGACTGTAGAGGATAAGTCCATCGACAGCACCTACTATTCCAATCACCATGAGTTCAGTATTGGAAAGTGGAGCAACCACGATATGTATGACATCGGGTAGCAGAATACGGCGAATCATTGCAGTAAGGTATAT
>DHLT01000170.1:6971-8759 GCA_002405405.1 Ignavibacteria bacterium UBA4661
AGGCGAATCATAGCAGTAAGGTATATGCCAAAAAAAATATCGGTGAGCACAGCACGAAGAGGTGTCGGAAGTGTCCACCCCGATTGTACGTTCGAAGATTTCTGCATGAAGATTAACAAAAAAGATGATAAAGAAATTACTATTCAATGATGTTATTGATTTTGTCTGTCAGCATGGTTGTACACAATGAATCGGGTGTTTCTCGATGATAGACATAAGTTGGTACATCGATGGTCGCAATTGTTGCTCCTGATTCTTCAACACGCTGATAAAACATTGTATCATCGCCGTATCGTGTATGGGGAAACCCTTCTACAGATAGCGCAGTTGTACGTCGCACAAAAAATGTTCCACCGACCACGCAATCACGTAGATGGATGCGTTGACTCGTATCATGCATATCTGTAACGTAGGGATCTCCTACAATCTCCAGCCCACCGTGTAGCAAATCTACTGTTGGATGCTCACAGAGCACCTGTTTACGGACGGCAAGATGATCAGACTTATACTCATCATCAGAATCAAGAAACGTAATATACAGACCTGTAGAATTCAGAATCCCGACATTCTTTGCAAGAGCTTGTCCGCGATTACGCATATACACCATCCGAAATCGAGCGTCGCGTTCACAGAGATCATGCAAATATAAATAGCTGTCATCTTGACTGCCATCATCAACAACAATTGCTTCCCAGTCGTGCTCTGTTTGCTCCAATAGCGAGCGAATAGCACGCTCTACTAATGTTCTGCGATTATATGTGCAGACAATAACACTAAAAAAAGGAACATAATCAGGCAAAACAAGAAGGGGCATCGGCAAAAATGATATTGCGAAAGAAAAGAACTTTATGGATCGAAACTTACAATTTGTGTGTTAAAAAATGCAAAGTCATTCGTTTGACGACGAGATGTCGCAGAGATTTGTCGTAATTTCTCATTCAGAATCTCATCATACTATATCGAGAAAGGACACAACAATGGTGGCAATGGACATAACAAAATTTTGGACTGTTTGCGCAAGCAATGGTTTTGGTTTAGATCGTGAACAAATGGAGCGTATTGAACGCTTTGTAGGTGAATTGCATCATTGGAATGAGAAAGTAAACCTTATTTCTCGCCAAGATGAACCACATATTCTTGAGCGCCATATTCTTCATTCTATGACCATTTTGAAATATTACACACCACCCCAGAAAGCACGTTGTATGGACATTGGTACCGGAGGCGGTTTCCCGGGAATTCCTTTGAAAATTGCTCGACCTGATTTAATAATGACGCTTGTTGATTCGATCGGCAAAAAAGTAAAAATTGCCGACATGATGGGTAAGCATACCTTGCTTCGTGATATCGAAGGTGTTAATGCACGAGCTGAAGCCTTAGTTGATAATCCCAAATTCAGAAAAGCATTCGATACAATTGTATCGCGTGCCGTAGCTCCATTAGTGCAATTACTGTCATGGTCAGAGCATCTCTTAAAACCGGGAGCAACATTTGTTACACTCAAGGGTGGCGATCTTGCGAACGAAATTGCAGAAGCACAGAAAAAATTTCCTTCACTCAATGTGGAAGAACATCAAATTGAAATTCTTGGAGCTGAATGGTTTACAACACAAGAAAAGAAAGTTCTTATTTGCACTTTGTGAGCATGATTGTAACAGTTACGACAATGTACAAATACTCTTTTGCCAAGTACCTTGTTGGGTTGTTGCTTGGTATGGTTTTGGTCATTTGTCAGCCTTTGGCTGCACAACAACAGACAGCTGCACTTAAAATTCCCCGTGTCAAATA
>DHLT01000170.1:8906-14856 GCA_002405405.1 Ignavibacteria bacterium UBA4661
AAATTCCCCGTGTCAAATATAGTGGTGGTGGTGATTGGTACAATGACCAATCGAGCGAAGTAAATCTCTTGAAATTTGTCCGTGATAAGGTTGGTATTTCTGTGATTCCAACCTTTGAAGCAGTGGATTTAAGTACGGATAATATTTTTCAATATCCGATGCTATTTCTAACCGGTCACGGCACAGTTGCATTTTCAGATAGCGAAATTCGCCGCTTACGTGAATACCTTCATAGTGGTGGATTTTTGTATATCGATGATGACTATGGTTTGGACGCAAGTATCCGTAAAGAGATGAAAAAAGTATTACCTGATCAAAGTTTAGTGGAATTACCATTCTCGCATGGTATTTTCAAATCACTCTACACATTCCCGAATGGGGTGCCAAAAATTCACGAGCATGATGGTAAGCCCCCGCAAGCATTTGGTATGTTTCATGCAGGGCGCTTATGCGTGCTCTATACCTATCAATCAAATCCAAGTGATGGGTGGGCAGATGCTACTGTGCACAATGATCCTGAGCCATTACGTCAAGAAGCACTAAAGTTTGGTGCCAACATTGTTGTATGGGTACTGACACACTGATCCGGCGTGCAAAAGAATAATCAATAAAATGTAGCTCCTAAGTCTCCATTGGATATCACTTCACGTACACATAACACAACTATGGGTTCTCCTCTTCGACAAGATATTGCTTCACGTGTAGAGTCGTCATACAGAGCACTCGATCAACGATTGCGCGAGGTACATCGGCGTATTACTAAACGGCACATCATCATGGCTATTATGCGTGTTATTGTTATCCTTGCACTTGCATGGTCGTCGGCAATCGCATTAGAAGCAATATTTCGTTTTACCATGTTGATACGAATGGTGTTATGGTATAGTCTGTTAGGGCTTGGCAGTGTTCTTTTGGTTCTGAATGCTATTTATGTTGCTAAAAAACTTCGTTTGGGTTGGCATGACATGCAACGTATATCAATCGCACAATTCATAGGCGAAAAACTCCATGTTATTGGCGATCATGCTGTAAATGCGCTCATGTTGCATCGAACCCTTACGACTGTTGATGCAACAACTCTTGTGTCGCTGGAATTATCATGTGTTGGTTTCCTTAATGAATATGCGGCAACTGAGTCCGCTGATTTTTCAGCTGCTCTCGATGAAAAAAAATATCGTCGATGGCTATTGATTTTTATTCTTCCATTGTTTACCTGTACGATATTGTTTACGAGTAATGAATGGCGAGCTGCGGCATATAGGATCGTAGAATATCGGCAGTCTTTTATTCCATTACCGCCATTTTCAGTACACTTAGAGTATCCTCGCGAAGTTTTTTCGGGTGAAGATATTCAAGTAAAGGTAAAATTTGATGGGGTCGCGCAGTCATTGGTAGAAATGTATGTTGCAGAAGGTACAGGTCAATTCGTGCGGACGGCAACGCTACGACGTGATTCAGCAGGTAACTTTGTTTATTCTGCACGGGGCATTCGTAACACAATCAAAGTCTTTGCACAGGTGCCATGGTATGCTGAATATGTTGTGTCGCCAACAGCTGTGATTGGTGTCATTGATCTACCTGATATTGCTAGCATTGACGGTCTTGTACAGCCGCCATCCTATACGCAACGTTCTCCACAGCGAATCTCTATCGATCAGGGTGCTATTGATGCGATTTATGGATCGATGACGAATATCCGTTTGACTGCTGATAAACCCATCGCCAAAGCCGAAATTGTGTTGTACAAAACCAAGAACATTTCAAGTGCAATTACCGATAGTACGCGCAACCAAGATTCTGCTTCCATCCAATCAATGGTAGGTGGTAATTCGCCGGGCGCACGTGATTCTGTTGTTGTCGCTATGAGTACCAAGGGAATGACAGCTGAGGGAACATTTTCAGTGCGTTTTGGAGGTCAATACAAACTTCGCGTTGTTGATTCTTCCGGACGAGAAAATCATTCTGCGATTATTCATCCGATTTCAGTCATTCCCGATATTGCCCCTTCTATCGAAGTGCAGGATCCACAGGGTGATGTTCGTGTCGGTGCCAATGGTTTATTGCCATTGCGTGTACGCATCGAAGATGACTTCGGTTTCTCACGTTTGACATTGTTGTATCGCCTGAAATCTTCTCGCTATTCTCCGCCGATGAAGGACTTCAAGTCAGTGCAAATCATGGGTCCATCGCAGGAAAAATCTGCTGTAGTGCCCTATGTATGGGATATGAATACTTTACAATTTACACCCGGCGATGAATATGAGCTTGCTCTTGAAGTTGCAGACAACGATAATATCAGTGGACCTAAAGTAGCTCGTTCTACTCTATTTACGGCTCGTGCATTAACACTTGAAGAAGTTTTGGCAAATGCTGATCAAACGCAACAATCAGCAACAAAAGATCTTGAAAGTGTTGTCCGTGAAACCGAACAAATTCGCCGCGAAGCAGAAGAGTTAAGTCGTGATTTGCGCAAGCAGATGCAGTCGGGCACACAGCAGGATTGGAAGAATAAAAAGAAAGCAGAAGAGTTACTTGCCAAACAAGAACAAATGGCGCAGAAAGTCGAACAAGCAAAACAAAAAATTGCCGATATGACGCGAGAGCTGGCGCAAAATCAAGTGATTTCGCGTGAAACAATGGAACAATACATGCAGTTACAACAGCTTATGCAGCAAGTAAATGCGCCGGAATTCCGTAAAGCGCAGGAAGCACTGAAGCAAGCAATGCAACAACTACAGCCTCAACAAGTACAACAGGCACTGGAAAATTTTTCCTTCAACGAAGAACAATTCAAAGCACAAATTGAGCGTACAATGAAGCTCATGCAACGTATTCAAGCGGGTCAAAAAGCCGATGAACTTGCCAAGCGTGCAAAAGAAATTGAAAAGCAAATGAATGATATTCGTGAACAAGCACAGAACAACAAAAATCGTAATGACAAAGATGCAACCGCACAAGATCAACAGCGGCAATTAGCAGAAAAGCAGGCTGATGCTCAAGCTGAGTATGAACGCCTACAACGCGAAGCAAAGGAGTTGCAACAGCAACTTGATAAATTAAATCAGCAAGAGCAGTCCAAGGATATACAACGTGCGTTAGATCAACTCAAGGACGACAAGATTGACCAGGCTATGCAAGACGCCGCCGAGAATATGAAAAAAGGACAGAATGAAAAAGCTGCACCACAACAACAAAAAGCGCAACAGGCTATGAAGCAATTTGCCGAGCAGATGAAAGATGTTCGTCAGTCTTTGATGACATCGCAACAACTCAAGGCAATTCGTGATATGCAGCGTACGTTACGTCAACTCGGTGAAGTATCTAAACAGCAAGAACAATTTCGGAAGCAGACGCAAACATTATCACCGAATTCAGCGCAATACCGCTCGTCTGCACAAAATCAGGCAACAACAGGTGAGAATATTCGCAATATCGCATCGCAACTCATGCAACAAGCACAGCAGTCATTTGCAGTGTCTCCTGAAATGATTCAATACTTAGGGCAGGCATTGCAAAACAGTGACAATGCCGTCGAACATCTCGAGGAGCGACGCGGTGGACAAGCTGTACAAGAGCAAGCACAAGCCATGGCTTCAATCAATTCAGCTATGACGCAAATGCAATCTGCACTTTCTCAGATGCAACAAGGAAACGGTTCGCAGAGTGGTGGTGGTATGCCATCCGGTATGGGTACACAAGAACAATTACAGCAAATGGCGGCGCAACAGATGATGTTGAATCAAGCTATCCAACAATTTATGCAAGGACAACAGCAGGGGAAAGGACAGGGGCAACAGCAAGGACAGAATGGACAGCAAGGTCAGCAAGGACAGATCGGACAGCAGGGTGGGCAAAAAGGACAAAATGGGCAACAGGGGCAGAATGGTCAGCAAGGGCAAAATCGTACGGGTAGCTTTGGCGATAAACAATCGGAGCTACAACGTTCATTAGATAAGTTAAACCAAGAGCAACGAAAACAAGGGCAACAGCGCGCTTTAGGCAATCTTGATCAAATTAGCAAAGACATGCAGCAAGTGGCGAGTGATCTGAAAAACAACACGATTTCGCAGGAAACCATTCAGCGACAAGAGAAAATTTTGTCGCGCCTCCTTGATGCTTCGCGCTCCATGCGTGAGCGCGATCAAGACGACCAACGCGAGGCAAAAACAGCTCAAAATATCGTTGGTAAAAATCCCGGTGAATTGAAAGAATATCTGAAGCAATCAAAGCAATTTCAAGATCAGCTCAAAGGTTTAGAACGCATGTATACCAAGGATTATGCAGAATTGATTCGTCGCTATTTGTCGCGTTTGCAGAAATAAATGATGTTAAGGTATAGTAAGTTATTTTTCACCTTTTAATGTTCATATGGATATTCTTTCTCTTCTTTCTATCGGAGCTGGTATCGCAGGTTTCCTTGGATTGTCCGGTGTTCGTGTGATTCGTGAGTACAAGCGTTCGGTGGTTTTCCGACTCGGTCGACAAAAATCATTGAGCGGACCCGGTATCTATTATTTGGTGCCATTTATTGATTCGCAAAATGTTGTTGACGTTCGTACGCAAACAGTAGATATTGCCCAGCAAGAAACAATTACCAAAGATAGTGTTACTGTGAAAATTAATGCAGTGCTCTGGTATCGTATTGCTGATCCTGAGTCAGCTATTATCCGTGTTGCCGATTATCGTGAGGCAGTCTATCAGGTTGCACAAACAGCCTTGAGGAATGTTATAGGACAGCATGTTCTTGATGAAGTACTAAAAGAGCGCGATAAAATTAACTCGCAAATAGAGGAAATCGTTGATGGAGCAACTGCCGCATGGGGTGTAAAAGTAGAAATGGTTGAAATGAAAGATGTTGAAATTCCACAGTCATTGCAACGTGCCATGGCGCGCGAGGCAGAAGCTGTACGGGAAAAACGAGCACGTATTATCAAAGCTGAAGCAGAAATGGAAGCATCTCAAAAGCTGACACAAGCATCAGAAATGATTTCCTCCAGTCCTGCGGCTTTGGAACTGCGACGTATGCAAATGCTTTCCGAAATAGGGGCTGAGAATAATACTACAACGATAGTGATGATGCCATCGGAATTTATCGGCATGGCAAAGGGATTATCAGAAACATTTTCACGAGCAAAAACGGATTCCAAAGAATGATACTGCTAGCAAAATAAGTACCCCTAAAGACAGTCCCCCAAAATTTATCGTGAATTTCATTTGCTACTTCTCAAAGTGCATTGTAGATTTGTTTGTGCGCCTTCTTATGGAGCAAACGCATTTTCTCAATCAAATGTACAGTCGTCTGCCTCGAAGCCAATCAAGTCGTTACGCCCTGCGCACACTCCCCGTCTCTCTGATTCTCATTGCTGTATAGTTGCCGTCTCTTTTGTACCAAATAGGTAGTGCAATCAGCATTGGTTCATGGTTTGCTGATCTATCCCATAAGTGCGCACGATACCGATGCAGTTTCGATTCCAGTGTAAACTTTTCTTATTTCTCTTGTTCCATTTGTAGGATTCTCTATGCCTGCCCAAAGTTATGCGGACGAAGTCTATCGTCCTGTTGATTTTAATAAACACAATAACATGAAAATTGCTGAGTTGACGCAGCTTGCAAAAGCACTCGGTCTTGAAAACATCACCGAATTGCGCAAGCAAGACCTTATCTTTCAAATCACCGAAGCTCAAACACATCGCCAAACACAACAAGAGCAAGATAATGGCTTGAGTATAGGGGCCGGTGTTCTTGAGGTATTACCTGATGGATATGGCTTTCTGAGAGCACCAGATTATAACTATTTGCCTTCACCGGATGACATTTATGTGTCGCCATCGCAAATTAAACGCTTTGGTCTCCGTACGGGTGATACCATAACCGGGCAGGTACGTCCCCCGAAAGAAGCAGAGCGATTTTTTGCACTCTTGAAAGTGGACAAGGTGAATTATGTCGAGCC
>DHLT01000124.1:0-3694 GCA_002405405.1 Ignavibacteria bacterium UBA4661
AGTAGAGTAGGGGATTTCCTCACGAAATTTATGAAAGATGACTTCACGAATAAGTTCGGACACAAAGAATCGTTCGGGCAATTCGCTGAGATTCTCAGGATCATAGAAGAAAGGATTTTCAGGCATATACTTGCTCAGAATCGTCAGCAAGTCATCAACATATTTGTTCTGCAAACCCGACAGTGCAATGCATTCTTTGGCAAAGCCAGAAGAAAGAAAAACATCCATGTATGGCAAGACTTGCTTCTTATCATGTAAAGCATCCATTTTGTTAAAGGCAACAACAATGGGTTGTGGTGGGTTACCTACAAGCGTGCGCGTATCTGTAAGTAGTTTGGTTGGGTCAGGTGCCTGACGTTTGCCAAAGTCCTGCGCTTCCAAAAGAATGAGAATAGCATCAGCACCACTTATAGATTGCTCCACATAGGTCATCATTGTACGTTGCAGTTCGTATCTCGGCTTGATAATACCCGGTGTATCGAGAAAGACAATTTGCGTTGTTTCGGTCGAGTAAATCCCAAGAACGCGCTTGCGGGTCGTTTGGGGCTTGTTTGAAACAATGGAGAGTTTTGTACCAACGATAGCATTCATCAAAGTTGATTTGCCAACATTCGGTTTGCCGACAATAGCAATATAGCCGGCATGGGTTGGTATAGAGTGGGGAACAGATTGTTCAAGTCCGAAATGATTATCCATAGAGTTTTGAGATAAAGATCATGCAGGCATGGCTAAGAAAGAATGTTACAAATTAGAAAGAAAGCAAGCGTTGTGCTAATTTGCTTGTCTTGAAGTGATCTCAAAAGTAATTTCACTTTTATTCCATTCACAATTTTATCGTGGTTTTTCTATGACTTTATCTGTTCGTTTTCTTTCGGTATTAGCAGTTGGTGCTGTCATGAGCGCAACATCTATGTTTGCACAATTAACAGTGCCGCAACCAAGCCCAGCTTCAACGCTTAAACAACGTGTCAGTACAACTGATATCACGGTGGAGTATTCGCGTCCGAGTTTGAAGAAACGTGTTGCTTTTGGCGACCTTGTGCCCTATGGCAAATTGTGGCGCACAGCAGCAAATCAGCCGACAAAAATTACTTTCAGCAATGATGTTACTATTGGCGGTACACGCCTGACAGCAGGTACATATACGTTGTTTTCAATTCCTGAGAAAAAAGAGTGGACAGTGATTTTTAATAAGAACAGTGGTTTGCGCCAATGGACAGAATACAAACAAGAAGAAGATGCTGTTCGTGTAAAAGTGAAATCGGTAACGCTCCCATCAAGTGTTGAAACCTTTGCAATTGATATTACCGATATTGAATTGCATCGTGCTCATCTTGAAATTGCTTGGGAAAAGACAAGTGTTAAAGTACCAATTGAATTTAATGACAAAGAAAAAATTGTTGCTGATGTCAAAGAAAAAGCGACAGCTGCAAGCACTGAAACGGATGCAGCCAAGGCAGCAAATACCTATTTCTCTGCATCAAGCTATTTTTATGATGCAGGTATTGATGATAAGGTAGCATTAGAGTGGGTGAATGCTTCACTTGCAAAACGTCCCGACGCATTTTGGGTGAATCATTTGAAAGCAAAAATTCTTGTTCGCTTGAAGCAAAATGCCGAGGCGATTACAACTGCAAATCTTTCTATTGAGCAGGCAACCAAAGCAAAAAATGATGACTATGTAGGGCTTAACAAAAAATTGATTGCTGGATTGAAAAGATAAATGTACGTGCATAATTATGCCTCAAAAGCCGCATGAAATTAATCTCCATGCGGCTTTTTTGTCGTCATTTGATGGTATTATATTTTCATTCTTATTGTAGATTTTATGAAAACTCTTCACATCACTTCACGTATTCCGTATCCACTTGATGATGGCGGTGCTATCAGCGTGTATCATACAACAAAGTCGTTATATGACGCAGGACATGACGTAACGATATGTGCACTCAATACCAACAAGCATTATCAAGATCCCAAAGTTATGAGTAATGCCTGTACGCGTATTTTTACTACCGATATCAACACGGATATTCGTATCAGCGATGCTGTAAGAAATCTTTTTTTTTCGAGGCTTCCCTATAATTTGGAACGATTTGTTTCAAAAGAATTTGTGTCGATGATTCTTGCTGTGCTTGAATCGGAACCATTTGACATTATTCAGATTGAGTCAACCTTTGTTGCCTACATGATACCTGCATTGCGTACTGTTACTACAATACCCATCGTGGTACGTACACAGAATATCGAATATGTGATTACACAGCGGCTTGCGCAAAACTCCACGAACCTCTTTAAATCTTGGTATTATCAGCTACTTACAAATCGTATGAAAAGATTTGAAGCTGAGATATTTCCTACAGCGGATGGTGTTTTGACGATCACTCCCGAAGATGCCACTCGTGTGCAAGCATTAGGCTATACGGGTCCTATTGCTGTCATGCCAGCCGGTGTCGATACAGAGGCGTTTGTTCCTGATTCTTCTGTACAGACAGAGCCACAGAGCATTTTCTATTTCGGCAGTTTAGATTGGGCACCCAATATCGAGGCAATTCATTGGTTTATGGCAGAAGTCTATCCGAAATTACGCGAGCAATTACCGGAAGTAACATTTCATATCGGTGGCAAAAAGCCCGGTGCTGACATTCTTCAATATAACATGTTGGAACATGTTACTGTTCATGGCAATGTTCCTTCTGCGCCACAGTTTATGAATCAATATACCGTAATGGTCGTGCCGCTTTTGAGTGGTGGTGGTATGCGGTTGAAAATTGTCGAAGCAATGAGTGCCGGTGTGCCGATTATTTCGACAAGAGTAGGAGCGGAAGGGATTATCGGTGAGCATGGTGAGAATATACTTTTTGCTGAAACGCCCGATGATTTTATTACTTGTATTCGCCGATATATGGAAGACAATGTACTACGAAATAAAATATCTAATAATGCTCGCAGAACGGCAGAAACCAATTATTCTTGGCAGAGTGTTATTCGTCATGCTCTTCAATTTTATGAACACTTGCTTCAGCAAAAAAAGAATTAATCACATACTTGATAACTATGTGAGAAACTATCTAAGAAACTATGTGAGAACCTCTTCATATGCTTGTATAAGGGGTAGCGTTGAGTTGTAATGTGTTTTAACAAAGTTCAGTGCTTGTGTTTGGATACGAGATTTTAAGTCGGCATCATGAAGCAGTAATCCTATACACTGTACAAATTCTTTGGGTGTATTCGCCACAAGGATGTTCTCGCCATGGCTACAAGGAATACCCTGTATTGTGTTCGATGTTGCGATGACAGCTTTGCCGTATGCCATTGCATGTAGAACATTAAAAGCGAGTCCATTAGAGGTTGGTTGCGGAGCAATCATGATATCGTAGCGTGAAAGAAAATCAATAACCGAAGAAGGATTCGGGTGTAAGTGTAAATGCTCTGCAGGATTGTCGTATTGAAGAATATGAGCAGGTGGATTATTTCCTCCAAGATGATAATCTGTACCCCATGTGTGAGGTGGAAAGTATTGCTCCATGAGTGGTAAAATATTGCCTAACAGCCATTCGACAGACGGTATATGCAAAGGGTTTTGTAAATCAAGTAAAGAAAACAGTGTGTTGGAATAATCTGCTTTTACTGTTGTCGATGGCGTAAAAAGTGGTGGAATAACATTCTTTACTCTCAGATTATTCAGGGCGGG
>DHLT01000124.1:3824-8006 GCA_002405405.1 Ignavibacteria bacterium UBA4661
TATTCTGGGCGGGTGGTGTGTGATCATTCAACAAAAATGTTGTATGCGCTTGCTCAAGTAAACGCTGTTCTACTCGCTTGATAGCTGAACGTTGATAGAGCAGGACTGCTTTACGAAGGATTTCACGTTCATTCTGTATTTGGTAAAGAGCCGTGGTTGATAAAAGCGATGAACACCAAGTAACTACAGGCGGTGTTGCTCTTCGTAAACGGATTTGCTCAATGTACGCAAGAATGCGAATGTCATCAACATGGATGAGATCGAAAGACTCTGTATTCACTAATTCCAATAGTGTTTCTTCATATGTACTGCTATACCATGATCGCCAAGCAAAAGGATAAGGCAATTGCCAAAAACGAATAGTCTTTGCAATGTGTTGTACGGGTGGTGGTATTGTAATGGTTCGTACTGTTATGGTATCAAATGCAGTGGAAAGTTGCTCATGGCTTTGTGCAATACTGAGGAGAGTACATCTGTGCCCTTCATGGTGAAGTGCTTTTATCGTAGAGTATGCTAAATAGCCAAGAGCATTGTCAAAAGGATACAGCGGTGTATGAGAAAGATACAGGATGTTCATCAGAAAAAAATCTCAATGTGATATATGTTGTTCTGCGTTTTTACAGGCGTTTACGATCTTCGATTACCACCATGGCCACGGCATATTCATGCACATGTGATAATGAAAGATGAATTGTGTACTCTAGACAGTATGTCGCAATCGTCCCGTATAGCACAAGGTGTGGTGCTCCATTACTTGCACGCTGAATTTCAACATCATGCCAACCGATATGCTCGCCAATGCCGGTACGATATGCTTTAGCAAATGCTTCTTTTGCTGCCCAACGTGCTGCAAAGTGGATTGCAGGGTCAGGTTTATTCAAGCAGTACAAACACTCAGTTGTGGTGAAAATTTTTTTTGTGAAATGTTCGCCATACCGTGTTAGGGAATCACGCATACGATGAATTTCGATAATGTCTGTACCAATACCAATAATCATGGCAAATCACTCCGAGTTATGCACCAAATTTTAAGCGAAGCCCTGTACCAACCGTTGGTCGAGCTGATGCACTGAGAAGCGCATTCACTGACCATAAACCAACATCAAAAGCAAAAACTCCGGGAACATTCCAACCAAGACCTGCCGTCCATGTCATACCTTCACGCCCTCCAATTTGCATACCTGTTCGGAGGGCCGGAATAAATCCTTGATTGGCAAGTTCAACACCAATACCTATGCGTGGCGATGTTGTATTCATGCCCAAAGAATTGAATCCTTGAATATAATCAAACATACCACGTAGAGGTAGAAGGCCAAGTCCATGGAGATCAATCATACCACCAATACGCAGTTGGGTTGGTAGCCCTGTAGAAAATGAAAGATTATCTTGTTCAGATTTAAGATTATTGAATTTGTCAAAGTATGAATCATTTTGAGCGATAGTTTGTAGGCTCCGCAATGTATCCCGTGCATTGTTGATAGAGCGTAGGAAGCCATTATTCCATGTCATTACTCCCATGTCGGCGAGCGCTATGCTTGCTGTAATTGCAGGAACCTGTTCATTGAAGAGAGCTAACTGTATTGTCGCGCCAATATCCATACCAAAGCCACTGCTCATAGTACGATTATTGAATGGCGTACCTCCTATATCCGGTCCCCATAGACCACCGCCGCGCATGCCATAGCTCATTTGTAAGGCATACGAATTGATGGTGAAATTTGGGTCTTGTCCGACAGGACGAAAAGGTGTGATATTCATATTCGCTGAATCAAGTTGCGCATAACCCAAGCCGACAATATACTTGAATGATGCCCCCGCTGCCAATGCTCGTACTACTCCCGTGGAAGTTAGCGGTAAGACATGAAGTGCGTAGCTAAGTTGAGCATTAACAGCAGAGTACAAGCTGAAACTAGCATGATCAATCATTAGTGCTGACTCACCGGTATAATCACGCGCAATAGCAGTGAGATTGCGAGGTAATTGCCCGCTAACTTGTGTAGTACTATTCGCGGAAAAGCCAAGAACACCGGCATTACCCAAACCAAAAGTCAAACCAAACGCATGTATATCGGCATGTGCATAGAAAGGTGCGTTGTCAATGAGTGTGAGCAAGCGATTCCGTTCATCGGTGGAAAGTCGTCGTTGGCGTATGGTGCCATCAGGATTTCTTCCATCACCGCCAAAATAGTATGTAAAATCATTCATGCTCATAGCATCAAGACCACCTAAGGCACCAACACCTGCTAGTACAATGCTGAATGCAGATGTTGTATCCGAACGACCAAAAATCATGTTATTCGCAGTAACCGAATAGGTAATTGCAATATTTGCCGGATTAACAACAAGAGCATCTGCGCCACGTGCTGATGCCACACCTGTGCGTCCTAAACTTAGTCCGCGAATATCAGCGAGAGACTGACTGTGTACAGACATTGGCATGAAGATGCAATATCCCATGTAAAGTATGACATGAGCAATGCAGTACAAAAGCAAGCGTAAATTAGAATGTAGAAAGGTATTCATGATCATGCGAAAAAAAAGGACAAAACAATAACATCAGAGGTTGCACAGCGCATACTGTCCGTGTATTTCTATTGTTTAGTATTGAGTGCTACACGAAGTTGAGCCTTGACTTGAACGTAGTCAGAGGTCAAAAATTGGACGAATTGGTTGGAGGCAGAGCCAGGTGTATTGATTTGAATTTCCACCGTACAGCGTTGCGCTTGCAGCAGGGCAGGAATACTTTCTTTGGGTACTGCTAAAGATATGCTGCTGAACTGTGGCGATGTCGGGCGACTGTTTGTTACGGGAGGTGCAAGAACAGTAACTACCCCTGTTTGCGGTAGTGTGAGGATCGTTTGCCCTCCTGCATTTATAAAGCGAAAAACTAGAGAAGCACTTGCCGGTATGCGATTAAGGATTTCAAGGCGAATACTTGCGCTATCGATATTGTTTGATGCTGATTGTAAATCACTCAGATTGACAGAAAATGTGTTGGAATATGTTCCACCAAGAACACGCATGAAAACCGGGATACGAATGCGAGCAGAGCCACTAATACTATCCGTAGAAGCTACGGAAAAAGCAGTATCACGCGGAACAACAGTAGCGGTAAATTCTGCCTGACGGGGTATCTCCGCGAAATTAGGACCACGTTGCGCAACAGTAATTTCTGTAATGGCAGGTGTCGAAAGTGAGCCATTCCGCGTGCCTGGTCGAATACCTTGTAATGGGATTGGCAGATTGTCCATTGTCGTGCCATTACCGGCAAGAAAACGTGCATTGCCTGAAAGATTTGCTGATATGCCTGTACCATTGCTGATTGTGAGGCCAATTTGCGAAGATTGCAAACCGAGATTGGTAAATCGAAAACGATTGACCTGCTCAGATAGTGTAAAATTGACCAAGCTACGAGTCGAAATACTCAAATTCCGAAGTGAAACTCCCTGCGCACTCAATAGTTGTGTGCGAGCAAGAGAACCTGAAATAGCAACGGTATTCGAGCCACGAATAATGGCACGTGTTTGCGGAATACTCGTAGTTAATTGCAAGCGTACACTATCCATGATGCCGTTGGCATCATTGCTTGTCGGGCGTAGATCAAATGTTTGTCCTATAGGGGTTTGTACAACCAATGCTTGATTGTTTTGCGAAGGTCGAATCGATAATTGCTGAGTAAAGGGTTGATTTGTGTTAGTATTAATGAGTTGTGGAAGTGTAATGACGGCTGTACCACCAAGCGGAAAGCCATTGTTGAGATTCATCGAGGCGACAACATTGCGTAGGCGTGCTCCGGTCAGTCTAACACCATTGCCAAGTGGTAAGGTAATTGGAAATGTTAGAGCAAGAGGAGCAACATCAACATCTGCTTCTTGAATACGGACATTCTGTAGACTAAAGGTAAAGACAAGTCCATTTTGTTGAGTGTAGGTCAGATTAGTCGCAGGTCCTGCAAAAAACTGTGCTTGAATGGTCATACCTGCTTGAAAACGAGTACCGCTCGGTACGTTGAGTGATAATGTTGTTGTTCCATTGGCAGGAATCAGAGCTTGATTGGCTGGTATAGTCAAATAGATTATACTGAATCCCGTATTCACAAGTAATCCTGGCAATGTTTGCCCTGATGCCGGGCGAAGAGTAATGTCTATCGGTAGTTGATTGGTTACACGTACAATAAATGTT
>DHLT01000124.1:8133-16179 GCA_002405405.1 Ignavibacteria bacterium UBA4661
AATGTTCCCGATTCTAAAATCACATAGCGAAGAGCATCATTCCATTGAATGGCGATCGGAGCAAGGCCAACACCAACATCAGGTGTGCCGGGGAAAATGGGAATAGTGCCACTCAGGGGAAGATTTAACCCTAATCCTGCAAAAAGAGTTTGAATCGGTGTGGTGACACTTCCTAATGTTTCGACTGAATTAAGGATACCGGTTTGATTATTAAGTGTGGTTGAGTAAGAGATATTTTGTGCGTCAATCCGAAGTGAATCACCGATTGCTATTGGTGCAATAGCGCGTGTTTCCTCGATAAAGAGATTGCCCTGAGAATCCTTCCGGAGAAAGGTTGTGTCATTACCAATAAAATCATTTAATGTAAGTGTTGAGTCGTACAGCGGTATAGTGGTTAGTGTTGAAAATTCAGGTAAGGCAATATTGCTGGGAAGATGTGAACATCCTTGCAGCAGAAGCATCCCACAGACACATATGTAGAGTTGAAGGCGAAACCAGAGTTTGAGCATAGAAGAAAAGATGAACGATGACTAGAATACAAAGAAAGTATACTTGGTGACGAGAAAAGTATCAAGAGTACAAATATCACGCATTATCAAAGCAGATGCAAATTGCATACTAACCTTACGATCTCATGTTGCAAAAATGTAGGTCAATTTCTCGGAAATCACACCGAAAATGTAGACCGATTTAGTACGTAGAATTCGTGTGAATACACTCAATAAGTTGTTGCATTTAAAAAACTTAGCGTGAGAAGATTCAAACTTGGACTAATATCAGAAAAAAGTTGTCATACAATACTCTTGTACCTTGCATATCATGCCATGTCATTGTATTTTGTTTGATGTTAAAAGTAATCTATATCCAAGTGCACATCTTATATACGTACAGTACTTCTTTTAAAGAGTTTTCATACCTATTTGACTAGAAAGTAAATTCATGACAACATCTTTTCTCGCCATTCTTGCGGCGATCACAGTTGGAGCAGGTTTTGCTGTTGGGATGATGAGTCTCTTCGAGTTCCTTGGTCCGCGTCGTGCATCCAAAGAAAAACTCAGTACTTATGAAAGTGGAATGGAGCCGATTAGTTCGGCTCGAGAGCGTTATTCCGTAAAGTTTTATCTTGTTGCAATGCTCTTTATTCTCTTCGATGTTGAAGTGATTTTCATGTATCCGTGGGCAGTCCAGTTTAAGAGTTTGGGAATCAATGGTATTGTTGCAATGTTATTGTTTATGATTCTACTCTTTTCTGGATTTATTTATGTTGTGAAAAAAGGAGCATTAGAATGGGATTAAATGAAACGCTACAGCGAGATGGCTTTGTAACAACATCGGTTGATGCCATTGTCAAGTGGGCTCAGAAGAATTCTTTGTATCCAATGCCACTAGGTATTTCATGTTGTGGAATTGAGTTGATGGCACTTGGTGCGTCGCGTACTGATGTTTCGCGCTTCGGATCGGAAGTTATGCGCTTCTCGCCACGCCAATCAGATTTGTTAATTGTTGCTGGTACAGTTACCTATAAAATGTCCTGGGTGGTGCGGAAAATCTACGATCAGATGCCAGATCCTAAATGGGTTATCGCTATGGGTGTGTGTACTTCAACCGGTGGTATGTTTCGGAGCTATCCTGTGGTTCAGGGAATCGATCAATTCTTACCAGTTGATGCTTATGTTGGTGGATGTCCGCCGCGTCCCGAAGCTCTTGTCAAAGCGATTATGACTATTCAAGAGAAAATCGGTGAAACGAAACCCGTGCTATTGGATATGACACAACCTCGTACTTTCGATGTTGTACCCGGGTAGTATTTTTGTATTACAGTTGATTATACTATTAAAAATCTAGGCAAATAATAGTTATTCTCATCACACTAAATAAAGGTGTATTGTTTATGTTTCCATTTATGAGTGTTGTTATTGCTACAGCAGCTTGTTGTATCGCATTAATTCTTTTGGGTAACATCGAAGGTTTTTTCAAAAGCACAAAGGATGATCCTCATTGGGTTGAGCCGGAGGGCGCAAAAAAGGCGGATGCCGGAGGTTCTAATGGAGTAGCAGCAGGACCTGGTGCTGCAGTGTATGGCAAAATTTGTGCTTCATGTCATCAAGGTAATGGGAAAGGGTTGCCGGGTGTATATCCTGCACTTGCAGGATCTGCGCTTGCTCAAGGTGAACCTACAGCACCGCTCAGAATTATTTTGCATGGTTTTCAGGGTAAAATCAATCGTAATGGTAAGGAGTACAATGGTGTTATGCAACCATGGGGCTCGCTTTCTGATCAAGAGATTGCTGATGTTTTAACATTTGTTCGTGCAAGCTGGGGTAATACCGGTGGTGCGGTTGACGCGGCAGCGGTGGCAGATGTTCGCGCAAAAACAAAAGGTAAAGCAGGGGCTTACACAGAAGCGGAACTCTCTGCCCCCTTGTAATAGTTATTGTCATTTGAACTGAACGCTATTCTTTTTACATCTTTTTTTGTATTCCTATGCTAGAATATCTTCCGTACGGAGCAAGTACCATTGCTCCAGGGCATGACAAGCTCTTCGCATTGTTGTATTATCTTTCAGTGTTAATCTTTACACTGGTCAATGTGGTATTCCTATACTTTGTTATTCGTTATCGTCATAAGCCGGGTCGCAAGGCATATTATTATCATGGAAATAATTTGCTTGAATTTACATGGACATTATTGCCAACAATTTTATTTGCAGGTCTTGGTCTCTACAGCGATGATATGTGGCGGCAAATGAAATATGCGTCACGCTTACCAAACCCTGATGTTGAGATCGATGTCGTCGGTCAAGCATTTGCATGGAGTGCACGCTATCCGGGAGCGGATGGGATTTTGGGTCGTCGACATGATAAATTTCGTACAGCAAATAATCTTTTCGGTATTGATCCCAGTGACCCGAATGGTAAAGACGATATTACGATGACAGGTGAATTTAATCTGCCGGTGAATAAAAATGTTGTCGTTCATTTATCTGCGGTCGATGTCTTGCACAGTTTCTTTCTGCCGAACTTCCGAGTTAAACAAGATGCTGTGCCCGGTTCTTGGATTTCAGTCTGGTTTAATGGTACTCGTGCAGGTAAATTTGAGTTAGCATGTGCGGAATTATGCGGCAGTGGGCATTATAATATGCGTGCCGTCTTAAACATGCAATCTGAAGCAGATTTTAATAAGTGGATGGACGAGAAAAATAAGGCAAAACTCGCCACATTAGAAGCAGAGAAAACAGAGCCGCAACCAGCACAAGTAGTTGCAGCAACGGTTCCTGCTAAGTCTGCCGAACAGAGTCCAGCTACTCACTAAGCAAAAGTCTTTTTTCAATTTATCTAATTTTACGGTGATTTATGGGAGCTGTAGCAACACAAACGCATGGACATGATACGGTACATCATGCAGAGCATGGGCATCATGACCACCATCATCAAACTTTTGTTCAAAAGTATATTTTTTCGACTGATCATAAGGTCATTGCTAAGCAATTTTTACTTGTATCGCTATTTTTCTTGTTCATTGGTGGTGCATTTGCTTTGTTTATTCGTTGGCAGATTGCATATCCAGGAGAACCAATTCCAGTGATTGGTAAGTACTTGCCTGATACATGGGTTTCTAATGGAGCAGTACAGCCGGGTTTTTATACACAGCTGCTGACAATGCATGGCTCGGTCATGATCTTCATGGTTATTATACCATTAGCTTCGGGTTTTTTCGCCAACTTTTGTATCCCATTGATGATCGGGACAGACGATATGGCATTCCCAAAGTTGAATATGATTGCATTTTGGCTTGCACCTATTGGTGCAACTACGATGATGTCGGGCTTTTTTTATGAGGGAGGGTCTGCGGCGGCGGGGTGGACAAATTACCCGCCATTAGCAGCATCGGGTCAAGCAGTTGGTGGTCATATATCATGGGTAGTTGGTCTATTTTTGATTGGCTTCTCTTCCATTGTTGGAGCTGTGAACTATATGACTACTATTTTGAATAAGCGTGCAAAGGGCATGCGCATGTTCGATATGCCTTTGACGGTATGGGCGATTTTCATTACCTCCATTCTTATGGTACTTGGAACACCTGTTCTTGCTGCGAATCTTGCGTTGCTCTTTATGGATCAGGTATTTCATTCGAGTATTTTTATGCCTGAGAGTTTGCTTACCGTAAATGGTTCAAGTTTTGTCGGTGGTGGGCAGCCAATTTTATTTCAGCACCTCTTTTGGTTCTACTCTCACCCTGCTGTGTATATCATGATCTTGCCTCCAATGGGTATTGTTTCTGATGTCCTTGCTACTTTTGCTCGTAAACCAATTTATGGTTACAAAGCAATGATATTTGCCATTATGGGAATTGCATTTTTAGGTTTTGTTGTATGGGGGCACCATATGTTCCAGTCAGGCATGAGTCCATTGCTTGGCACAACATTCATGCTTTCGACAATTGTAATTGCAGTGCCATCAGCAATTAAAGTTTTCAATTGGTTAGGGACAATCTGGCGTGGTAACATCTACTTTACAACTCCAATGTTGAATGCACTCGCATTTATCACAACATTTACTATTGGTGGTTTAAGTGGTATTTTCATGGCGGTTGGTCCTGTAGATGTGTATATCCACGATACATACTTCATTGTTGCACATATCCATTATGTGCTCTTCGGTGGCGCACTTTTTGGAATCTTTGCAGGAATGTACTATTGGTATCCAAAACTCTTTGGTAAAATGTATAATGAATCGCTTGGTAAATGGCATTTTTGGTTCTCATTTATTACCTTTAATCTGACATTTTTCCCAATGCACCTTATTGGTGTAGGTGGGCATATGCGCCGCATTCATGATCCATATGTTTATGACTTCTTAAAGCCGTTTCAAGAGATGAATCAGTTTATCACGATCTGGGCTATCATTCTTGGATTCTCTCAATTCATTTTGGTCGTCAATTTCTTGTGGAGTCTGAAATACGGTAAAAAAGCAGGTCGTAATCCATGGAAAGCAAATACACTAGAGTGGGCGGCACCTGCACATCCTGGTCATGGTAATTTCGATCGTGAAATCCATGTATATCGCGGACCATATGAATATGGTTCACCAGATTCTCCAAAAGATTATTACACACAATGGATTCCCACCTTCAAAGGGAAAAAAGCAGTTACAGACAAAGAAGTGGCATAGTTATACTTCGGGTGAGCAGAGGAGATTCTCTCCTCTGCCGCTTTTTTTTTCTTCCCTTTTAACTATACGCGTGAAAACACAACAGCCAAGTTCTAAGAACATTGATGCTCTGCACAACAAGGTCGATCTCGGACTAGATAATGAGTTTGTTGCAGGCCATCGTGATGTGGGCGAAATTACTGCTTCGCTGTATGATATGACGAAACCTGGCATCACCAAGATGGTGGCTTTAACTGCATCTGCTGGCTATTATTTGGCTTTGTCAAGTGACATATCATTCTTCTCAAAGGATAATCTCGTCCGATTTGTTTTAATGAACCTTGGTACGGTGTTGATATCAGGAAGTAGTTGTGTTTTTAATAATGTCCTCGAGGAGCGATACGATCGCCTTATGCAAAGGACATCTCGACGGGCATTGCCGTCTGGTGTTGTGAAAATGAGAGAAGCAATTCTTTGGGGTAGTATTCTCGGTGTGCTTGGTGTGATTGTTTTGAGCATGATTAATTTTTTGACATTGCTTCTAGCGGTTATAACATTCGTTACGTATGTCGCTATTTACACACCCATGAAGCGTCAAACACACTTGAATACTCTTGTTGGTGCTATACCGGGAGCTTTGCCTCCTCTTGGAGGATTTACTGCAGTAAGTAATGCCATTCTTCCCGATGGAGTTGTTCTTTTTCTTATTCTTTTTGCATGGCAGATGCCACACTTTTTCTCTCTTTCTTGGATGTATAAAGAAGATTATGCAAAAGGAGGATATAAGATGCTTGCGGTGCTCGATCCTACTGGTAAAAGCCTTGCACGACAAACTTTAATGTATGCAACAGCACTTGTGCCTGTATGTTTACTTTTGCCGGCTCTAGGGCATGTCCACTGGATATTTGGCATCGGTGCAACTGTCTTATGCTCAGTGTTTATGATGTACTCAGTCAAGTTTTATCGTGATACAACACGTGTTTCAGCACGAAGAGTTTTGCTTTCATCATATTTATTTTTGACAGGTGTGATTCTTCTTATCTTTGTTACAAAGATTTGAGTATACCAATTAAGTAAATTAGTTCGAGGTTTACCGCGTTAGATCCTCATGTTATTCGCGGCAAGACCAAATATTATTGTGATAGTATTTTCTGTTCATCTTCAATTCCTATTTACGTTATGAGTGCAACTCTAGATTTATCGCATGAACCGGTAACAGGTGTATTCCACGGCAAGATTGGTATGTGGCTTTTTTTGGCATCTGAAATTATGTTCTTTTCAGGGTTCTTTGCCGCATTCATTATCTTGCGCAATGCCAATTTGGAAACCTTCATGCACGGTGCGCATGAGTTAAATTGGATGTTAGCAACATTTAATACTGCTGTTTTGATTGGTAGCAGTTTAACGATGGCACTGTCAATTTTAAACTTAGAGCGTGGCGACACGGCAAAGTTTCGTACGTTTCTCTTCATTACAATCCTTTGTGGGTTTACGTTTCTGATTGTAAAGTACTTTGAGTATACGGCAAAGTTTCATCATGGTATTACACCCGGTACGAATTCATTCTTTGGTTTGTATTTCTTGATGACAGGTTTTCATGGTATGCACGTTGTTGCAGGTATTATCCCAATGTGGTGGATGCTCGCACGATCCTTTACTAAAGGGGGATACAAAGATGTGCATCGCGTTGAGATCTTAGGCCTATATTGGCACTTTGTTGATTTGGTGTGGATCTTTCTCTTTCCCGTTATGTATCTCATCTTCCCGACAAAAGGGTAAGTAGTCTTTTTGTGGCTGAACTACTATTGATCAGAAACATTTTTTGTCATTTTTTTTCTTTCTCGCAGGTTCATCATGGCAAATCTTTCTCTTGAAGCGATGCAAAAAGAATACATGAAAGTATTCATGATGCTCGGCATTTTTACACTATTGACCGTTGTAGCGGCGAAAGTTCATTTCCCTGATAGTTGGGGGTATGCTGGCGAGTTGTTGCATGTAGTCATTGGTCTTGCCATTGCTATTGCAAAAGCAGCAATGGTAGTTTGGATTTTTATGCATATCAAATTTGATAACAAAAACCTACGTTTCATGATTTATATACCGATTTTCTTGTTTTTTGTGATGGTATTATCACTTACACTACTTGAAACATTTGGTCGTGTACAATAATGATGTGGACTGTCAACAGTAGGATAGTATTGGCTTTCATTGGCAGCATGGTGTGTTGCTTCTTGCTTGTAGGCTGTGGTCGTTCCTCGGTGAGTCAAAAGGCAGTTGTATCATCGCTAACGAAGTTGCCGATGTACAAATCTGCCCCAACTTTTCAAGGTAGAAACTACACAGGTGAGACATTCACAACTGATTCATTACGCGGAGAAGTTTGGATTGCATACTTTTTTTTCACGTCTTGTGGTGGACCTTGTCCTACAATGAATACCGTTGTTGGAGACCTTGACAGAAAACTCTCTGGCAAAGTTCGGTTTGTTGGAATTAGTGTTGATCCTGAAACAGACACTCCTGAAGTGATGGCAACCTATATCCGTCGATTTACAGAGCAGCCTAAGCGTTGGTTCATGCTCACAATGCCGAAAGACTCGGTTGTTAAAGTTGCTGCCACAGGATTTATGTTGGGTAGTAAAGAAGAACCAGAGCTCCATAGTACACGATTGGTGCTTGTTGATGAGGTTGGCGATATACGGGGGTATTATGATGGTCTTGATAGTGTAGCAATCGAATCGTTATAGTCAGTTTTGCGAGATATTCGATAGTCTTTTAGGATGTGATATGACACATACAAAACCACACTTTTTTATTCACAGAGCCTCTGCTGGCATCATGCGCTTGTCACTTGCGATACTTTGTGTGATGTTTGTTGATTTTGCAAAGTTGACAGACG
>DHLT01000124.1:16341-21370 GCA_002405405.1 Ignavibacteria bacterium UBA4661
TTTGCAAAGTTGACCGCATGTCCTGCATGTAAAGATGGCTTTTCTGCAAATTCAGCGCAAGCAGCAATTGGTGAAACTTACTCATGGACGATACTTCTTTTGCTGGCAGTACCGGCAATTGCTTCCGGTGTTATTGTCTGGAAAATTCGTAATGCAATGCAAGCAAAGGAACAAGCTAGTGCTATGGTTGTAGTCACAAAGACTGCACTTGATCATTCAGATAATCAATCAGCGGTTGAGCCCGTGGAAGTCAGAGCAGAGCCTCATCTATCATTACTGGTTACAGAGACAATTTCTTAACAATTTACGTTGCTATCAAGCGATATTCTTTCACACATATATATTGTCTGATTATGTACACACGTGAAACAGATAAAAAACTAAAAAAATCAATTCTAGCAACTTTTGCTTTGCTGGGCTTCTTAGGATTGAGCGGATATTTTGGTTTTCACTCGCGGGTAACAGATGTAGGGTACCGACCCGACCAGCCCATCCCATTTTCTCACAAGCTTCATGCCGGTGATAACGGTATCAAGTGTCAATACTGTCATAATACAGTTGAACGTTCAGCTCACTCGGCTGTACCTTCGACAAGCACCTGTATGAACTGTCACATTGCGGTAAAATCGGAAAGTCCCAAAATCGCGAAAGTAAAAGAAAGCTGGGAGACTAACACACCAATTGAATGGCGACGCATTCATAAAGTACCTGATTATGTCAACTTCAACCATGCCGCACATATACGCTCGCAGATTGACTGTGCTTCATGTCATGGTGAAGTTGAAAAAATGGGTGTGGTAGCACAAATGAAACCTCTTTCAATGGGGTGGTGCTTAGATTGCCATCGTAATCCACAAGAGTATGTTGTACCTGCTCGGGAGATATCAGGCATCTTTACAGGTACTGATGACTATGCAACAGTTGCTAACCGTATCAAGACTGAACAACCATCATGGGGTGATGGAAAATGGATCCAAGTTCGTGATGCAGCCGTGGAAGGAGTTGGCGTGTCGGTACACGAAATGAAGCCTACTATAGCCAATTTCCCCAATCCAAAAAAATTAGCACTTGGTCCTGAAAACTGTTCATCCTGTCATTACTAGAAGTAAAACAAAGATTTCCGATAGCATTTAGATTAGCTTATTTCTCACTTTTTTCACTTGCTTCATGTCAACAATCCAATCCAAAGGACAGCAATCCGGTACATACTGGAAAAGTCTTGGTGATCTTGCCGCCGGTAGCGAAGTAGCAAAAGAATACATTGCAGACGACCGCGAATTCCCCGAAGGGTATGATCAAACACCAGCGCCGACAGGTGGTGTAAATAGACGACAATTTATGGGGTTGCTTTCTGCTTCAATGGCAGTGGCTGCCACTAGTTGTCGACGTCCAGATCATAAATTTGTACCAACAGTTAAAGCTGTTGAATATGTCACACCTGGCTTACCGAATTACTATACAACCGCTTTCTCTAAAGGCAATGCTGCATATGGTTTGTTGGTGAAATCGCGCGAAGGTCGCCCGGTAAAAATCGAGGGTAATGATAAAGATCCTGTAACCAAAGGAACATCATCCTCATTGATACAAGCAACTTTGCTGTCGCTGTACGACCCTGACCGTATCACTAGTGCTCGCTTAAATAAGGGATACTCATCGGCAGCGAATGTTCTTTCTTCTTTGGTTTCAGCGACTCGGGACGCTCAAGCAAAGGGAAAATCAGTGCGTGTATTGATTGATGAGCATGCTTCGCCTAGTCTCGCTTCATTGATTGAAAGAGTGGAAAAAGCTTTGCCATCAGTAAAGTTTGTGACGGTATCGGCGTTGCGCCAAGATACGGTAGCACGCGGTAACAAAGCAGTCGTTGGCATGGATACGGTATTTGTTGCAGACTATAGTAAGGCTGATGTCATCTTTTCCTTGGATAGTGATTTCCTCGGTACTGATGTAAATGTAACTATGAACATCCGTAATTTTACCTCGAAGCGTAAGCCTAGCAAGCAATCACCAGTCATGAACAAATTGATTGTTGCTGAAGCAGCGATGTCTTTGACTGGTATGCAAGCTGATGAGCGTATCAAGTTGACACCTGATGAGTTAGAGCAATTCATGATTGCTGTCTTCAAAGAGGTAGCGGGAAAAACAGGAAAACTTGCTGTACTTGCTGGGAAAATTAATGAAGGAACATTGGGTTCTGAGAAGAAGCAACGTGCCCAGAAAGTTGCTGAAGAGCTTGTTGCTCAAGGCAAGCTAAGTATGGTTTCCGCAGGTTCGCATTTACCGGCATCTATTCATGCTCTTGCACTTGCAACGAATATAGCATTAGATTCATTTGGGGAAGGTAAAGCATTTGATCCCAACCATCAATTGCCATTTAGCTCTGACAAATCAGAAAGTTTGACTGCGCTTCGAGCCGAATTAAAGGCTGGCAGTGTTGGTGTTGTTGTTTTTGCTGATGTGAATCCCTACTATAGTAGTGATAAAGAGTTTACAAAATTGTTAGATGGTGTTCGTAAGTATGCGGTAACATTACATGATAATGAATCAGCAGGTACGGCAGAAGGATTTATTCCGGCAGCACATTATTTGGAGTCGTGGGGTGATGTAGTTGCCTATGACGGTACAATGATTGTGCAACAACCAATTATTGCTCCTCTGAATGATTCATCGCTGTCTATTGGCGATCTTATTATTTCGTACGCGAATGGTTTGACACCAGGTACAATCGAAACACCAACATATGTAGAATATGTTCGTAAGCGCTGGGAAGCCGCTTCCTTGGAGAAGGACAAAGATTCGTTTTTTGATGATTTCTGGATCGCGACTTTGCGAGAAGGTGTGTTTACTCCTGCACAGCGTCCTGTGGGATTTGCACAAGTCTCATCAAAAGTTGATGAGATCAATGCCGCAGAGTTCATTACGGCTCACAGTGGTAGTATAGCAAAACAGGGTGGGCCTTTTGCTCTGATTACTCCTTCATATACACTAAACGATGGTAAGTATGCTAACAATGGTTGGCTTATGGAGTTGCCTGATTCAGTAAATAAAGTAACATGGGATAATGTTGCAGCAATGTCGGAAAAGACATGCGATACGCTCCTTGGTGCTGAATTTACAAAGCGGATTATGGGCGGTTACGATCCGGTAAAGGGGTCGGGCTATCAACCTTCAGAAAAAGTTCGTGTTACGACGGAACAAGGCAGTGTCGAGCTGCCGGTTTGGATACAACCCGGTATGACTGACGGTGTTGTTGCTTTGACGACGGGTTTTGGTCGTACCCGCGGGGGTGTTGTTCAAAACGATGTAGGAGCTAATGTTTTTGCACTTGCAGGTGCTAAAAACTCAACCGGCTATATTGCAATCAAAGAAATTGTTCCGACAGGTGAACGCCACAAGGTTGCAACAACACAAAAGCACCATGATGTCATGGGGCGTAAGATCATTCAAGAGACAACATTAGCAGATATTTCAAAAGGTGGAGAACTCTTTGAAAAAGCAGAAGTTCCGGGAAAAAAACGTCAAGGTGACCCAGTTCCAAGTATTACCACCAGCTATCTCTATAAAGGGCATCGCTGGGGCATGACCATTGACATGGCGGCATGTGTTGGTTGCGGTGCATGTGTTGTAGCATGTCAAGCAGAAAATAATATTCCTAATGTCGGAAAAGAGCAAGTATTGAATGGTCGGGAAATGCATTGGATACGGATTGATCGTTACTATAGTGGTGACGCAGAAAATCCTAAAGCTATTATTCAGCCGATGTTGTGTCAGCATTGCGAAAATGCGCCGTGCGAGAATGTATGTCCGGTTGCCGCAACAACGCATAGCCCCGAAGGACTTAACGAAATGACATATAATCGTTGTGTTGGCACCCGTTACTGCTCAAATAACTGCCCGTATAAAGTACGCCGCTTTAATTATTTGAATTGGCACAAAGGTAAGCGTACGCCAATGGAATTTACATACAATCCTGATGTGACTCTTCGGATGCGCGGTGTTATTGAAAAATGCTCCTTCTGTGTGCAGCGGATTCAAGAAGCAAAACACCATGCAAAAGATAAAGGAAGAACCCGTGTACAGGATGGCGAGGTTATTACTGCTTGTCAGCAAGCGTGTCCTGCTGGGGCAATCATCTTTGGTGATACTAATGATGAAACCAGCCGTGTATCATCATCTCGAAAAGATGATCGTGGATTCTTGGTTCTGGAGGAATTGAATGTTCGTCCGCAAATTACATACTTAGCGAAAGTACGTAATAGCGAACAAGGTCACGCGTCTGCAAAGCATTCATAAATTTTGTCAACAATCTTTGATTATTGCACATTTACATCAGGATCATTCTTTATGTCAAATACAGAACAACTTACTGCTCAACATGGTGCGACCGTCGCCGGCGTGCATGGGAATGGGCACCATCATGGTGCGGTGTCGCTCCGTGAGCCATTAGTTCTTAATAATAAAACAATTCACGATGTAACAGTGGACATCTGCTCTATTGCAGAGTCAAAACCAACGCCTAAATATTGGGCAGCGCTAGCTTTAGCGGTAGCGGTTTTGGGGATGTTTGTTGTTTCTCTAACATACACTATTGCTACTGGTATTGGTGTGTGGGGGCTTAATAATCCAATTGCGTGGGGTTGGGATATCACTAACTTCGTCTTTTGGGTTGGTATTGGTCATGCAGGAACGCTTATTTCAGCGGTATTGTTTCTTTTCCGCCAAAAATGGCGTACAGCTATCAATCGTGCGGCTGAGGCAATGACAATTTTCGCCGTAATTTGTGCGGCGATGTTTCCGCTCTTCCACACAGGACGCCCTTGGCTGTCGATTTATTGGCTTTTTCCCTATCCAAATCAAATGCAAATGTGGGTGAATTTTCGCTCAGCATTGGAGTGGGATGTGTTTGCTGTTAGTACCTATTTTTCTGTATCTCTCGCATTTTGGTACACAGGTTTAGTACCTGATTTGTCAACCTTGCGCAATCGTTCAATATTGATACTAGCGAAAGCATTGTATACCTTTTTCAGTTTAT
>DHLT01000208.1:0-2127 GCA_002405405.1 Ignavibacteria bacterium UBA4661
AAATCAAATATGGAGACCATATACCAAGGAAAATATCAGAAGAACGAAAAAAGCATCTATCATTCGAATATGCAAAGTCCAACGATTAGTCTTCAACCTGCACATGAGTAGAACCCTGAAGGTGCTCAGTACTGTGTAATTTACCTGCTTGAGCAAAGTAAATCATTGCTGTTGGTCGCCACTCAATTCTCATACGTTGCATAAGCATTTCAACTGTCATTCCCGATTCAGCGAGAAGAATACCGGCAGTATGGCGCAACGAAAAAGGTGAAATTTTTCGTTGTGTGTTCGTAACAAGTTTTGCCTCGCGAAAGCGGCTGTTAATTGCCTCACGCACGCCACGAATAGTCATACGCTGATTGCGCGAACGATTACTATAACTCAGAAAAAGAGCCGATTCTAGATTATGAGGTGTTGGGTGTACCGTGAGGTATGCATGGACTGCATCAATAGCAACTTGTGGTACGGGGATAATCTCATCTTTGATTGTCTTGCCTTTGCCTTGCACACGTAGCGACCATTTCCTACCCTCTTTTTTAAAATCACCAATATTGATATTAATGATTTCAATTTCTGCACAAGCACAACCGAGCATAATGCGAATAATCGCCGTGTCGCGTAGAGTGGTTTCACGGGGTGTTTCTGCAGTATTGAGTGCAATGGATGCGAAGAGTGTATCAATTTCATCCAATGTGAGAAAAGATCGACTGTGGCTTTTAGGTCGTTTTGACCCTTTGACACGTTTTGCGGGATTTTTCTCGAGGATATTCAGGGCAATTAAGTATTGACACAATCGGCGCAGAGCAGTTAAGTACGTCGAAATAGAAGCATCCTTCATGTTCTTACGCTGGCGCAGATGCTCGCGATATCGCTCTACATCGCTCACACGGAATTTGAAATTGCGATCATATACGAAGAAGGACATAAATTCACGCAGTGAACGCTCATATGTGCCGCGTGTTTCGGAGGTCTTATGTTCGGGTGAAGCAATAAAATCTTGCACGAATTTCGTGAGATCAGGAACTTTGAGAACAACAGGTTTGAAAACATCTTGAATCATATCGGTATCTTGCGGGACAATACAGTTGCAGAATAAAGTTTGACTCACGCATGGGAAGCACTGTAAACAAGCGACAACAACAACCGAGTGGCTTTGTTATTACTCGACAAAAGTAATGCTTCTCATGCAATTGCCGTTATCTTTCGCATATCGTTGTTGTGTTGATTCCTTTCTTTTGATTTTTTATGAGCCGTATGAGAAAACAACGTGAAACACCCCAAGAAATAATTACACTGACTATTGATGCTATTGCTTTTGAGGGCAGTGCTATTGCCCGCGATGAGCAGGGTATGGTATGGTTTGTCGAGGGTGGTATTCCGGGTGATGTGGTTCAAGCAATAGTCCTCAAACGCAAAAAACAATTTGGTACGGCAAGAGTGCGGAGTATTGTGCAAGCATCCTCTTATCGCATTACACCGCCATGCGAGTATTTTGACGACTGTGGTGGATGTAAATGGCAAAATTTTGTGTACAGCGAACAATTACGCTGGAAACGTCGCCATGTTGAAGATGCCTTTACTCGTATGGCAAAAATTACAGTAGGTGAATTTTTTGATACGATTGGCTCCGAGTCGGTATACCACTATCGTAATAAGATGGAATTTTCCTTTGGTAATTCACGTTGGCTGACAGCACAGCAATTAACAGAAGATGTGCAGTTTCGTAAGGATTTTGCTTTGGGTTTGCATGTGCCTGGTCGTTTTGATAAAGTCATTGATATTCAACAATGTTTGTTACAACCCTCGTTGTGCGATGCACTGCTGAATAGCATCCGTGCTAAAGCTCTTGAGCTCGGACTTACCATATTTGAAACAAAGCATCATACGGGCTTCTTGCGTAATCTTGTCCTGCGTACATCGCATTCTACAGGTGAGATTATGATGATTCTTGTTTCTTCGGTGTATTCACCCGATGAGGAGCAGGCTAAGCATGAGCAAGAATTTATTGCGTGGTTGGGTAGTGAGTGCGCGAATATTCATCCGCAAATTACAACGATCATTCATGCTGTGAATCGCACAAAATCAACTGTTGCAACCGGCGAGCCAACTGTGTTGATGGGCTCAGGA
>DHLT01000208.1:2231-3127 GCA_002405405.1 Ignavibacteria bacterium UBA4661
GTGTTGATGGGCTCAGGAACAATGACAGAAACACTTTTGGGAGTTGAATATCGCATCTCACCTTTTTCATTTTTTCAAACGAATATCCGGCAAGCAGAAACATTATTCCGATATGCATTAGAGTATGCGGAGCTTGATAACACTAAAACTGTGTGGGATTTATATTGTGGTACAGGATCTATTACGCTCCCAACAGCTCAGTATGCGCGTCATGTTGTGGGGATTGAGTTAGTCGAGAGTTCGATACACGATGCACGCACCAACGCCGAGCGTAATGGTATAACCAATGTGGAGTTTTACGCAGAAGACATGCATGCTGCATCCGTTCAACTTTTTGCTACCTTGCCACGACCCGATGTCATTATCGTTGATCCGCCACGAGCAGGAATGCACCCGAAAGTAGTTGAGCATCTTGCGCGTCTTGGCGCAGAAAAAATTGTGTATGTATCATGTAATCCTGCCACACAAGCACGTGACTGTGCTTTGTTGGATGCAGTATATTCTGTCGAGAAAGTTCAGCCGGTTGATATGTTTCCGCATACTTATCATATCGAATCTGTGGCACTGTTGAAAAAGCGATGAGCAAATTTCGGTCAGTATCAAATAATTCGATCTAAATATCCAAACGACCGTAAATGCGTTGGATTTTCGCGCCAGCCCTCGCGTACTTTAACAAAAAGTTCTAAGTAGACTGGCTGTCCTAAGTGCTCTTCGATGGCGGTACGTGCTTGTTGACCGATAATCTTGAGCTGTGATGCACCCTCACCGATGACAATGCGTTTTTGTGTGTCGCGCTCGACAATGATTTCTGCGGAGATGAACCATTTGCCCTGTTCCCGTTCTTTAAAGTCGATGACGTGTACTTCAGTAGAGTAGGTGATTTCCTCACGAAATTT
>DHLT01000260.1:0-2285 GCA_002405405.1 Ignavibacteria bacterium UBA4661
TTGTACGATCAAAGAATCTTCGCAGGTTTCCCATCGCCGGCGGAAGATACAGGCAGTGTTCCGCTTGATTTGAATACACTCGTAGCACCACGTCCTGCTTCAACATTTTATCTCCGTATGAAAGGACATGCTCTCGAACACAGGGCTGTGCTGCATGGTGATGTCTTGGTTGTTGATCGTTCTGTTAAGCCTCGCCTTGATGATGTGGTTGTGATGATTCTTAACGATGAGTTTTGTGTCGGAATTTGGCAGAAGCGAGAGGATGAGTTTATCCTTGAGCGAAGCGATCGAGAAATTATTCTTCGAGAACATGAATGCGTTGAATTATGGGGTGTGGTTACCGGTGTCCTCCGACTTTTCCGTTCGCCGATTGTATCGAAGAACGATAGGATAACCTCATGATGCTTCGTGTGGTAGATGTTCGACTAACAAAGATTCCTATGTCAGGTTTCACGTATGTATTTCATTGTTGATTGCAATAACTTTTACGCATCGTGCGAGCGCGTTTTTAATCCGGCTCTGCGTGCAAAACCTATCGTTGTTCTCTCGAATAATGATGGGTGTATTATTGCACGAAGCAATGAATCAAAAGCATTGGGAATCCCGATGGGTGCTCCTGTATTTCAGTACGCATCGGTTATTCGGCAACATGATGTGTATGTGGCTTCATCGAACTTTGCTTTATATGGTGATATGTCGCATCGTGTGATGGAAACGATTCGTACATGTATGCAGAATGATGAGAAGGTTGAAATCTATAGCATTGATGAAGCATTTGTTGATGTATCGGATGTACCGATATCACTTCTCGAACTACTTGCGCAAGAGCTTCGTACAATGATTGTACGATGGACCGGCATACCGGTCAGCATTGGTATTGCACCAAGTAAAACCTTAGCAAAACTTGCGAACAAGTACACGAAGAAGTTTCGAAGTACGGTGGGATATACATTCGTAACACCGCAAAGTCAGGACTACGAGGGTGTTCTTCGTGCAATGAAGACAGATGATATTTGGGGGATTGGCAGAAAATATCATGCATTCTTACAGCGGTATGATATACGCACAGCGTATGACTTTTGTCAAGCACCGGATGAATGGATTCGCAAACACTTTACGATAACAGGATGGCGCATCCAGCAAGAGTTGCGAGGTATTCGTTGTATGCCTCTGGAACATCAACCGCCCGACAAAAAAATGATTGCATCGACAAGGTCATTCACTGTGCCCCTAGAAACATTGCACGACTGTGAATCGGCAATTGCGACCTTTATTACACGAGCCTGTGAAAAATTACGTTCTCAACATTCTGTATGTAAGCACCTGTCGGTTTTCATGCGAACGAATCCCTTTGCACGTTCTGAGCGAGAGCCATCCTATGCACCACGATGCGATATGGAATTGATTGACTATACTGATTCAACATTGGTATTAATTGAAGCAGGAATGCAGGCATTGCATACAATGTATCGTCACGGTTATCGCTACAAGAAAGCAGGAATTTGTTTGAGTGATATACGACCTGATCGTGGTACGCAAGAAATGTTTTTTTCAACAACCTCGCATCGCACTCCGGCGGATCACACTGCGTTAATGCAATCGCTCGATCGTATCAACACAAAGTATGGTCGTAACACATTACGCTCTGCGATTGTGCAAAAAAATATGATAACCTCCTCGTGGGAACGTGCAGATGAAGAAAGTATCGAGAATAAGATGGGAGTGGTACATTCTGTACACCACAAAACAAGACTGCCGATGATGTGTCGCAAATCACCAAGCTATACAACCGATTGGCAACACTTGAAATCTGTTGAGTAATATGATATAGCCGCGTGTGTGGAGTGCAAGAAGAGTCAGATAGCATACATTCTGGTCTTTTACTCATGGAGTTGCTTGTGTGAAGGATAGTGTCTTGTTCCGCGGGGAAACAAGAAGACTTGGTGGCGAAACAGCAACAAAGTTACTAAGCAAAGCTATCAGCAACTATTTTGTTGGTAGTGCGTAGAAACAAGTTCAAATCAATGCACAAGGTCTAGGTCAATATTGAGTGATTGTCATATTGATAGCGAGTCCTGCATTCGTGCTTTGCAGAAGTTTATTTGAATACCATCGCCGACATTTGTAGGGGGCATCTTCCATGAACATCATTTTCATCTTAGCAGTCATAATCCTACTACACAATAGTCTGTATGCCCAACAAGATCATGTACCACCAACTCCGCGATCTGTGGTACAACAATCATCAGCAGAGTATCAAGCGAAAAAAGCAAAAGCTCTTTCCT
>DHLT01000260.1:2463-4135 GCA_002405405.1 Ignavibacteria bacterium UBA4661
ACTGAAGACACAACTCAAAAGCGTGAACTCCTGTATGAAGACGATGCTGTTATCGCTTTCAAGTCAATTTCTCCGCAGGCACCGGTGCATATTCTCATTATTCCGAAGCGACGCATTCCTACATTCAATGATGTTGGCGATACCGATGGTGTTGTCTTGGGGAAAATGATGCTTGCTGCTAAACGCATTGCCGCACAAGTTGGCATTGCAGAAAGTGGATACAGACTTGTGCTGAACACAAATGAACATGCCGGGCAGTCGGTCTTTCATATTCATTTGCATTTGCTTGGTGGGATGCCACTCGGACCCATGGTCGATCAACATTGGCGCGCAGAGCAAGCGCAAGCAACCGCTTTGCAATCAAAAGAGTATGATCTTGCAACACTCTTCACCGAAGGCAAATTGAGTATCGTTAATCGAGAAATCCGCGTCAGCACAGCATCGGTAAACTCTCCTGTAAAACTCGAAAGTAAGCCATTTGTTCAACTTACGGATAAAGCGCATGATGGTTTAGTGTGGCTTTCCGGCGAAGATTTTCAGCAAGGAACAAACACTGTAGAAATGCGGGGCAAAGATGTTTTTCAGCGAAGTTTTATCGGTATTGCATTTCATGGTGCAAATGATTCTACATACGATGCCGTGTATTGCCGACCATTTAATTTCTTTGCGCAAGACTCGGTGCGCCGTATTCATGCTATTCAGTATATCGCGCACCCAACATACACATGGAAAAAGCTCCGTGAAGAGCGTAATGGTGTGTTTGAAAAGGAGATTATCAATCCTCCAAAGCCCGACGAATGGTTTACGCTCCGTCTTCTTATCGAAAAAACAACCGTGAAAGCATTCATCAATACAGCAACAATACCTTCTCTAGTGATCGACAAATTGAACAGTCGTACCACCGGCAAAATCGGCATTTTTATGGGTGATAATAGCGGTGGTGATTTCCGAACAATGGTGGTTACACGCACAAAATTTTAAGTTGTGTGATGGTTTATACAACTTCTTTTGTATCAGATTCAGTTAAGATTGCCAGTCAATGACGAATGCCGGAACATTTGCGTTGCCAGTATCTTAGGCACTAAGTTAAGATGATAAGGATATTAACTTTTACCCCACCTTCGGGTTGCGCCAAGCCACATCGGGCAGACCCGCAGAGTAATTTGCATAGCGCGCCGCGGTAAAAAGATAATCCGACAAACGATTCAAAAACTTCACGGCGTGAGCACCAATGTCATCGGTTTGTGCTAAAGACACTGCCATGCGCTCAGCACGCCGACACACGGTGCGTGCATGGTGCAAGTGTGCCGCTCCAACGGTACCCCCCGGCAGAATAAAGTTTTTCAGTGGTTCTAATACGGTATCATAGGCATCAATCATGCTTTCTAACCATTGGATATGCTGTTCTTCGATACGCGGAATGGCATACACAGGCGGTGGTTCGATTGGCGTTGCTAAGTCTGCACCGAGCGTAAAAAGCAATGCGCTGATGTCGGTTAATTCTTCGCGCAGTGCTGACGGCAAAGTATTATCACTTGCTAAGACAATGCCGATGACGGCGTTTAATTCATCAACGGTGCCATAGGTTTCGATGCGAATATGATCTTTCGATACACGCGCACCACCGAAAAGTCCGGTGGTGCCGCTATCGCCTGTTTTTGTATAAATCCGT
>DHLT01000260.1:4296-4866 GCA_002405405.1 Ignavibacteria bacterium UBA4661
GCCTGTTTTTGTATAAATCCGTGTGCTCATGCTGTTGTCGGCGAAGAAAGATTGGCAAAGAGTTCTACCAATTCTGTCAAAGCAACAGCCCCCTTGTCGCCCTCGCCATGCTTGCGAAGTGCGACTTGTCCTTGCTCTGCTTCACGCTTGCCGATTACCAAGGCATATGGTACTTTCTTCTGTTCACTTTCAGCAATTTTGCGTTGAACTTTTTCGGCGCGATTATCGAAATGAACGCGATAGCCCTGTGCTTTGAGTTGTGTTGCAACTTGCTCGGCATACTCGTTTTGTGCATCGGTAATCGGCAGAACGCTCACTTGTACCGGAGCGAGCCAAAAGGGGAAATTCCCTGCATAGTGTTCGATGAGAATCGACATAAAGCGTTCCATCGAACCGAATGGTGCGCGATGAATAATAACAGGACGATGCTTCTGATTGTCGTTACCTGTGTACTCCAACTGAAAACGCTCGGGCATGACATAGTCAATTTGCACGGTACCGAGTTGCCATTTACGACCGATAGCATCACGAACGATAAAGTCAATTTTCGGACCATAGAATGCCGCTTCG
>DHLT01000260.1:5011-5426 GCA_002405405.1 Ignavibacteria bacterium UBA4661
CGGACCATAGAATGCCGCTTCGCCAAGTCCAATAAAATAATCCAAGCCCATTTCATCGGCAACTTCTTTGATCTCACGTTCGGAGCGTTCCCATAATTCCAAAGCACCGCCATACTTTGTTTCGTTGTCATCACGGAAGGACAAGCGTGTACTGACATCCATACCAAAGGTGTTGAAGACATGTTGGGTCAATTCCACAACGCGCTTGACTTCATCTTTAAGTTGCTCTTGGGCGCAGTAGATATGAGCATCGTCTTGCGTAAAGCCACGCACACGCGAAAGACCATTAAGTTCGCCGGATTGTTCGTACCGATACACCGTACCAAACTCTGCCAAGCGGAGTGGTAAGTCACGGTAACTATGGGGCTTGCTCGCATAAATCTGATGATGATGCGGACAGTTCATCGGCTTGAGC
>DHLT01000263.1 GCA_002405405.1 Ignavibacteria bacterium UBA4661
GAAAAACACACCAAAAGGTATAATAAAGATGGGAATGTCTTCGATATACACAATGAGCGGATCTGCGAAAATCCGGTCATTAGAAATCAGTTTCATCTGGGGCGATTTGAAATAAAAATGCGGATGAGGTTGGTTGCACGTAGTATAGCAGCCATCTTGCGCAAAAAGTGTTGTTTCATTCACGCGCTTGATTTTATCCCCAAAATAAAAGCCCTCGCCCATCGAAGTTTCTGCCAGTGAAATCAATCCACGTTGCGACTTGAAATTATACAATAACCGATCACCATAAAATTCTTCACCTTTATCGGAAAATTTCGGAATACCAATGATACGACCCTTTTCATCACGCCGACTACGAGCTTCCATCGTAGATTCTTGGAACCGCAGATCAATTTGATCGGCGGCGAGTGTTTGCACTTTGTTATTGACATAGGCATTGCCCCGAAGTTTCAAGACACGCTCTTTTGCTGAAAAGATAATAGAGTCACGTGCGGAGAATACGACGATTGTATCCATGCCATTGGCTCGTTTCTTTGTGGCAGTAGTCATGGTTGCCATGCTTGACGGTGTCAGTGTGAGTGTACTCGGAACAAGTGTTGTCGAAGAACTCGAAGCAGTAGTTGTATTGCGCGGTACTGTCTTCGGAATGTTTGTTGGTATGGTACTTTGCGCAGAGAGAATATTCGGACACAGTATGCCGATCATAACAAAACTGTACCATAGCAAAAATACTCGGTAGTAGTGGTGCAATATGGCAGAACAGTGTCTGTACATTACTTACAAGCGATACTTAGGAATTCCCTGCGGGACAGCAAAATTGTAGCGTACCGTAGGATCATTAAATCGTATAGCTGACCACTGTGCACTTGCACGACTGTTGCGTGTTGGAGCAGAAAGTACCATTGCTTTAGGATATGCGTAGCCATCAACCATTGTATAGTCGCTATACCGAACCACAGCAAGTAATTCACCTTCGAGTGAGCGTGAAGCATATTCTTGCAGGGTGCTATCTGTAATGGTATAAGTCAAGCGTTCACGTTTATCAATGCCGGGACGAACATAGAGAATCCGACCATTACTATCGGCAGTGCGCTTAAATTCCGAAACGATTGCCGGTGGCTCAACGCGCAGTAGTGAAGCCAATTCAGTGAATGTGTATGGAATGCCTAGAAATTTCTGAAAATTTTCTTTGGAGGGAGTTCCCTCATACACAACATTCTCGATAGCATTATAAAAAATCATCATATCGGGTGTAGCTTGTAATCGACCAACAAGAATGCCGAATGGTGCATACACTGTCATAATGAGAGAATCTCGATCTTTCAGCGAACACGTAACGCGCCCGGTTTGTTGCATTTGATTGATCATCGTGGTAATCGACCCTTCAAGATGCAAAGAGCGTAGAGCAGAACTACGAAGAGTTTGTCGGAGAATAAGTCTATCTTCTTCGGTTGAAGCTACTGTACGCAATGAATCTGTGCGAATAGAATCTTGTTTGCGTTCTACCATCGTTTTCGATGACGAGGCACAGCTGTGTAAAGCGAGTACTAAGTACAGCAGGCTTAGAATGGTAAAAAAAATACGAGATATTGTCATCATGATGAATAGAGAAAAATCAACAAAGTAATCAGGAAAATAACCAAGTATGATTATTTCGATTGTTCATGCTTCTGTAAACGGTGTTGAGTACTTGCGCGGTTCGGGTCTTTTTTGAGAGCTTCATGCCAAGCTTTTCGTGCTTCGGTGAGATTTTTGAGGGCTTCATATACATCGCCCAAATGCTCATAAACTGTTGCGCTGGCATCGCCCGCATTGATAGCTTTTTGAATGAAAGGAAGTGCTTGTTCTGCATTACCTAGTTTGTAGAGAATCCAGCCCATTGTATCAAGATATGATGCATTATTGGGTTCAGCATACAATGCTTTTTTGCTCATGGCTTCTGCACGTTGCAGGCGAAGCCCTCGTTCGGAGAGTGCGTACGCATAGTTGTTATTAACAATTGCACTATTGGAGTCGAGCAGTAATGCACGCTCATACGCTCGATCAGAACGTGTATGATTACCGAGTGCATTATAGAGCATTCCCAAATTAGACCATGCATCCATCATATTGGAATCTAAAGACACACAGTGTTCAAAAGAACGAATTGCTTCAATAGTATTCTGTAACTGTGTATAGGCAAATCCTAAGAAAAGCGGATAACGAACATCTTTTGCATGGTACTTCAGCCGTGGTTGCAATACACGTACCATCGATTGCCATGCGCGAGCTTTGAGGTAGCTGTTGGCAATTTGCAAAGCAATTGTACCGCTGGAGTCCTTATACTCCAATGCTTGACGAAAGTACTGTTCACCCAGAATGGTATCGCCTTGATCATAGCGCAGAGTACCACAGAGGAGTGGTGCTTGCCAAAAACTCATAACAGCTTGGGGAATGCTTTCTGAAAAGAGAAGAGCAGTTTGTTTCGCATATATACTGCTATCTAATGCACGTGATAAAGCATCGCCGAGAGTAAAGTAGGCACGAGCATAGTCTTGATCGTTAAGTGTTGAACCATATGTTTTGAGTGCTGAATGTGCTTTGCCATAATCTTTTGCTTGTAAATAGGAGTCGAGCAGAACAGGAAAGACTGCTTCGTCTCGATCAGTAAGATCGATAAGCTTTTCTAATACGGCAATCGCTTGTTGGTACTTGCCTTGTGCTCGCGCAAAATCAGCATAGCGTGCTAAGATCTCGGGATTGGAAGAAGAGTGTAATAACTGCTCATAAATGATGAGTGCGCGAGCGGGTTGTTGCACTTCATACAGTCGTGCCAATGTAAAGCGGTTATCGTTACTTGGTTCTCTGCGAACGATATGCTCATAGGTTTCAGTGGCATCGGCTAGTTTTAATTGAACAATCTGAACTTCAGCCTTGAGTTTATATGCCGGTAAGAAGGAGCTATCGAGTGCAAGGGTCTTATCTGCAAATTCTACCGCCAAATCATACTTAGACAATCGACCATAGCACTCTGCAATGGCAAAGAACCCTGCTGTAGAGGGTTGATAACGAAGAGCTTGTTGAAACTCTAAAATTGCTTCAGCATAATTGTTTTGCATTTGGAGAGCAGAACCGCGAATGTAGTAGTCTAAAGTTGCCCGCGAAATTGCATCATAGGATTTTGGATCACGATTGCGAAGTTCTTCTTGTCTGCGTAAATATTCTTGCATGGTTACAGCCGATGAACTTGTTGGTTGTACCCCTACATTCGATCCCGTATTACCTGTTGTAACAGATTGAGTTGAAGTTTTCGGTTGTTCGCTTTGTTCTGCTATGCGTGTACCGGCACATGAGAAAAAAAACAGAGCACAAGAGAAGAGTATTGCCATGAAGAATGACAATTTCACGGAGTGCAAAAAAGGGAAACGGTTCATGCGTACAAAGAAAGACGACAATGATAGAAACAGTTCTCG
>DHLT01000134.1 GCA_002405405.1 Ignavibacteria bacterium UBA4661
CATTGCCGGTGCCTCGCCTTCGATTTCTACTGCTTAGGCGGCAATGTATAAATCTTGTACAGCTGACCAGCGAATACCCGGCTCTAAAAAAGCCGATTGACGCTGATTATAATCGCTCCAATACAATACGGTTTTGACGATGGTCTCTTTACCGTCTTTTTCTGCCGAGACGAAATAGTGAAATTTCTCACGATCCTTGAATTGTTTTTCTACTTGCTCTTTGCCCATAAACATAAAGGTATAACCTAATGCTTTAGTTGGTGTATTCAACGGCAAACGAAGATGTTCCGTTACAGAATACCGCGATGTTGCCACGATGCCCAAAAAGAGCAGTGCCAAGCCAAAGTGTGAAATATATGCTCCGGCAAAAGTAGGATTACCTCGTAGGACACGAACTGCTAAGTTGGTATTAACAACAAGGGCAAAGAATGATCCAAAGGTTAAGACCGCAAAAGCAGGGTCATGTACACCTGCATAGATACAAGCACCGGTGGCAACAAGCGCGACACCGAGTGGCGATGCTAATTGTCGGATAAATTCTTTGGGTGTGGTCGAACGCCATTTCAGTAACAAGGTTGCACCATTGAGTAGGGCAATAATTATCACGAGAGGCAAGTGCATTTTGTTGTAAAAGGCAATATCAATAGCAACCTTGGGCTGTTTGAAAATTTCAGCCATAAGGGGCCAGCTTGTACCAATGAAAACAATGACTGCCGATGCAAGCATAAGAGCGGAGCCGATGCTCAACGAGAACTCGCGCGAGCTGGGAGCGAATTCCGTTTTAATTGCACCAATATCTTTTGCACGCCAAGCAATCATACCAAAACCACCGACTCCAAACACCACAACAAAACTCAATAAAAGTGTGTAAGCAAAAAAACCGGGATCAACAAAAGAGTGAACGGATGTATCGCCCAAAACACCGCTTCTCGTCAAGAAAGTGGAATATAACACCAGCAGAAATGTTGTTACTGCTAACACAAAGTTTGTTTTGACAAGTCCTTTGGTTTTCTTTTGTGTGAGCATGGTATGCGTGAGAGCGACAGCAACAAGCCATGGCAAGAGTGAAGAATTTTCCACTGGATCCCAACCCCAAAAGCCCCCCCAGCCGAGTGTTTCATATGCCCAAAAGCCACCCAGCATAATACCAAAACCAAGAACTGCCGTGCCGAAAAGAATCCACGGAAGCGATACGCTTACCCATTGATGATATTCTTTGCGAATCAAACCTGCAATGGCAAACGCAAAAGGTACAGACATTGCTGCAAAGCCTGTAAAAAGAATGGGCGGATGAATCGTAATCCAAAGATTTTGTAAGAGAGGATTCAATCCTTTGCCATTTTGTGGTATAAAGCCATACGGAACATCTTTCGCGTAGTTTTCCCAAACAAAAGCAAAAGGGCTTTTGGCAACGAGCATGAGCAACAAAAACGAAAGAATAACGCCATATACACCCATAACCTCTGATTCGTAGCGATGCTTGCGTGTGTAGGGAAGTAAACTCATACCAATGACCGAAACAAGAACTGTCCACAGCATAAAGCTACCTTCTTGACCTGCATAGAAGGTTGCCATCAGCAGAGGTGTCGAAAGATCACGTGAGGAATGCCCCCAGACATAGCTGTACCGAAAATCATGCGTCATGATGTTGTACATCGCCAAGCCCGCAACGATAATCATGCCACCAAAAACAATGTAGAACATCATGCGTGCAGTGCGCTGGAGAATTTCATTCTGGTTACGCAGTGAAAGGAAATAGGCACCTGCCGACACTACAGCCGATGCAAAAAGAAAATTGATGAGAATCTGTCCGAACATGAGAAAAAAGAATGATGGAAGAAAATTGTCGTCAATCAATAGCTCAAGATAATCTGCTTAGCATGAAAGTATGGTTTATCGCCGCCATGCGTATGACCGGCAATGCCAATTTTTTGCATGTTTTCAAGTGCACCGATTGTTTCTTGCCCATCGTATTGCACACGAAATTCTTGCATGGCATCATCCCGTAGAGTAAAACTCAAGGTTGAATTATTTCGTTCCAATGGGTGCGAGGCATCAATAATGACATAGCCGCGAATCAGAACTTTTTTTGCGGATTCGCTTTCCGATGCCGACTCAGCTTGCTTGAGTGCTTGTGCAAACGTGATCGGAGGGGTTGTGCCATAGCGTGTGGCAATCCAAATGATAGCAGGAATACCAATTAATGCAGAGAGAATAATAATGCGCTTGAGCATATGTTGGATGAAAGTCAAAAATTGAGAGAAGAACACTAACGAAACTGAGCAACAAATTACCCCGAAAAAAATTCCCCTGACACATTAGTATCAGAGGAATTCACAGAATATTCTTGTAGAATCTATACGCCTGATTGTTTCACTTTTTCACCGTTCTGTCCCTCATACTTTGAGGGGCATTTGGTAAGAATATGATCAGCAACCATAATACCATTTTCGATACGACCTTTTACAACAATGCTTTCAGCAATGTCAAAATTGTTTGGGCGCGGACCATGATGTACAACCTTGATCGTTTGATTATTGTCATCCTTCATCGTAAAGGTAAACATGTTGTTTTGGCTATCATAATCTGAACCGTCGTTTTTATGCCACACACCTTTAACTTGTACGCGCTTGCCACTGTCTTTGGCATATTGCAGATTCGTATATTCAATCTTACTGTTATCCAAAGAAAATGCTGCAATCCCGATAAAGAGAGCAATAATAGCACCACCAATGATATATCGTGTTTTCATAAGGGTTATTGTAGAGGGCAAATGATAGAATTATTCTTGTGAAGATATTGTGTGATTATTGAGCTGTTGTTCTACCATGGTAACAGTACGTTCCAAACGCATAAGTAAATATGCTATACCCGAGAAGACAATTAGAGCAATCACTAAAACCACATAGAGCGAGTGCTGTGCCAGAAATTCATACATAGAGCAACCTTCGAGAAGTCGAGAAACGATATAACCAATACAACTATTTGAACACAAAACTACAGAAATCACTTCGACAAACTTAATACCCGACGATGTGAAAGTGATAGTTTAATTTTTTCGTCATGCGCTTCATCTTCAAGTGTAAATTTTTCAGCGGCTGACCGTAGTTCGAAAACTCGTCTTGAGAGCATCTCAGTAGCTTGAGATGCTTGTATTGCAGTACTGCTCACCTCTTCAATTGCAGCGGAGATCGATTCTACATTGGAATAAATGGTGTTGATACTTTGCGATTGTGTGTTCATGGCATGAGTAATATCACCTACGGAAGCGCTGATATCAATAGAGTCTTTGATAACATCAGAAATACGATCTACAGTCGAGCTGGCTGTTTGAATGCCTGAGTCAACGGTTTGTTTGCCGACCTCTATCGAATGGAGAGCTTGTTCAGTACTTTTAAGCATAACACCAATTTTCGACGTGATATTTTTTGTTGCTGTTGAGGTACGTTCAGCAAGTTTTCGAACTTCATCGGCGACCACGGCAAAGCCGCGACCTGCATCACCGGCACGGGCGGCTTCGATTGCGGCATTTAATGCCAGAAGATTAGTTTGATCCGCAATCTCAGCAATCAAGTCTGTAATTTCTCGTATTTCGTTGCTCGAAGATTCTAAGGATCGCATTTTTGTCGTTGATGCTTCAACTGCTTTCTGCACTGCATAGAGTTCATCAATCATTTGTTGTAGCAACTGTACACCACCTTCGGCTTGTTCATTGTTATTGGCAACCGATTTAATTACGCCCGCAGCTTTTGTGGAGTTCTCTTCAGCAATACGTTTCAATTGCAAAATGAGGTCGGTAATACTCGATGATTGATGTGCTTGATCTTGCATCGCGCTGGCAATTTGTTCCATCGAAACATGTAATTGTTGTGAAGCCGAGGCAGATTCATTAGCACTGCCAATAATTTGGCGAATGAGGACAGCAATATTTTGCACGGTTTGATTCATGCCATGATATAGTCCGGCTACAGAATCTTCACGATCATTGTGCATATAAATGCGTAAATCGCCTTGTGACATTTGATTCATCGCCAACAGCATAGTTTCTACGCGGCCGGCAAGATATTCGTTTTGTGCGGCGATATTATTTTGTGCGGTTTGGATATTATGTGCCACTGTGGCAAATGCTCTGGCTAAATCGCCGAGTTCGTCATTGCTCGTAATAGTGAGCGATGATGAAAAATTACCATTGCCAACTTCTTCGGAATATGCTGTCAAGCCAAGAATTGATCCGGTAATTTCACGACTGATACGGTAGGTAATGTATAATACGGCAATAAAGAGCAAACCAATGAGCGCACACAAGAAGTAGAAAGTTGAGCGCGCAGACTGTGCGATATGCTCACTCTTTGCCACAATTTCCTTGGTAATTGCATTTTCTAAAGTCTTAAAGTCATCAATTTTTCGCGTCGAAAGCGTGAACCATTCTTTGGGATCCGGTGCTGTGATGCCGACATCTGCTGTACGCAAAACCGATTGGATCGTTTGATTGACTTGCTGTGCTTGGCTTGAAGTTGTCGCTTGCTTGTACAGATCTACCATCTCAGGTGTAGCAGTGTTTTTGAAAAGGAGTTCAAATTCATCAGCTTCTACCACAAATTTATGCACACGCAAAATCTCATCGCGAGTAGCAACTTGTTTCGTGAGAATACCATTAATTGTAGCGCGAAGTCGTCCATGACGCTCTTTAGCTTGTAGGACATCCAAATATGTGTGAGAGAGCGTGTAGAGGGCGGGAATATCGACAGAGAAACCGGCAACGCCATGAAGTCCTGCAATCATACCGTTAATGATACTTGTGTAACCACTAATTGCATCAGGTTGTGAGATTGTGCGTTGTTCAGTTTTATTGCGTAGCTCGCTAAGCGTAGAGAGAGAAGAGTTTGTTTGCTCAAAGATTTTTACGATATCTTGGTTACTACCGCTACGAAGCTGAACAAACTTTTCCTGTAGTGCTTTTGTCTGCTTATCGGTTGCAGAGCGTTGTTCGATAAGTGGCATAGGTACACTTTGTGCGGAGCCACTCAAAAAACCGCTGGTCATACCCCGTTCTTTCTGAATTTCATGAATCGTCTCGCCAACATTAATTGCATAGGTGCAAAGCTGCTTGACTAATTCTACCGTGCGCCATTCTGTATAAATGTCGCTCAATTTTAATGCACTCAAAATCAATACGAATAACATGGGCGGAACGACCATAGCAAGGATCTTAGAGCGAATGGAAATACGCATAGAGCGGCAAAAGGATAATGATGATACAAACGATTAACATACGGTGAGCACAGCACAAGGTAGTAAAAGATAAACAGCGTACGACACGACGCAAGGCAATGCGAAAATACATTTTTCAGTCACAGTATCGTAAGATTTTACGTCTTGATGTAATACTTACCACAGCCATGTTTTAGCGATAAGTGTCAGGGCAATACCAAATGTTAACCCTGAAGAAAAAATCTGCCATTCACGCTCTTTTAGGACACCGCTGCGCACGCAAAGCAATCCTCCCAAAAGTGCAATGCTCATGATGACCAATTGTCCAATTTCTAGTCCGATATTGAAACTCAACAAGGGAAAAACTAAGGAGGCCTCTTTGCCTAAAAGTGCACGTAGATAATTGGAAAATCCCAGCCCATGAATACATCCAAACAGCAATGCCAAAGTATAAGACATTGCTACGCGCAGAGAAAATAATGCTGGTGCTACAAGCGTTGTTGAGGTCTCTGTAGGATGTTGCCCTCGAACGATATTGAAAAGGGAAGTGAAGCCAATAGTAAGGGGAATAAGAAATTCAATAACAGGAGTCGGAAAAAGAATTATACCCAAAGTTGCTAAAGCCAAGGTCATGGAGTGACCAATGGTAAAAGCTGTAGCAAGCACCGCGATATGCTTCCAATCTCGTGGAGCATAGCCACCGCAGAGTGCAATAATGAAAACGATATGATCATAACCGGCAAGATCAATAATATGGCGTAAGCCGAGTTCCGCATATAAGAAGAAGTCATTCATACAGAAATATCAAAAGTGTATAAGAAAGCACAAAAAAAGGGCGACTACATCGTGCAATCGCCCTAAGAATACTATTTCTGCTGAGAATAATGATAACGACTATTGGATTGCATATGAAACACGGAAGTATGTGTAACGACCGCCAACACCCCACGGAGCTCCACCCAAGATGTACTGGAATACAGTTCCTGTTGTACCAAAGTTTGTTGCTGCAACACCGGTAGGAAGAGGAACATTACCATAACCGGCTGATTGTGCAATCGGTGTAGGCAAGCCGGTTGTTGCATTCCATGTAACACCATTTGATTGCCATTGTGTCCATGTTTGTGGCATGACATCAAAAAGATTATTCGCACCGAGAGCAATGGTCAAACCTTTGGTAACAATGTTTGACAAATCATAACTGATATCGAGGTCTGTAACGAATTTTCCGCCGGCAACTTGGTCAAGTTCAGGTATTGGAATTTGGTTGACGGCTTTGATTTCACCGAAACGTACTGTACGAAGCGTCAAGCCAAGATCACCAACATTATAGTTAGCTTGTAGATTCAAGACGGTACGTGGCTGACCTTCAACAAAACGAACTTGTTCGCCACGATCGAACCATGCATTTGCATTGCCGACAGGAACGCCACCCGTTACACCTTCTAAGCGTTTGAGAGGAGCAGGTGCATCAGCAAGTCTTGTAATGGTATTTTGGTTCCAGTTGAATGCTGCTTGCAAACGCAAAGGATTCTCACCCAAACGTACAGCATAGCGCAAAATAGCATCTACACCTTGTGTGCGTGAGTCGAGCAGATTCGCAAAGAAGCGACCACCGCCAACGCCTTGAATACCTGCACGACCAAGTAGTGCACGGACACTATCGCCTGTAAAGTTACCTGACAGCGTAATACGGTCGGTAACTTCGATATTATAGGCATCAACGGTGAGCGAGAGGTTTTCAATGATATTGTCAAGGGTAAAGCCAAAGCTTACATTTGCTGATTTCTCCGGTTTCAAAGCCGTTGCACCGAAGGCCGTTCCTGCGGCACTCACCGGTGGGAATGTGCTGATATCAAAGGGAATACCATTGATAAAGTTCGTCGAAGTTGCTGTAAAGAATTGTTGCTGTAAGGATGGTGCACGGAAGCCGGTTGAAATAGCACCACGCAACGCAAAGCCCTCGAAGAGTTCGTAGCGAGTGGTGAATTTCCATATAAAGATCGAGCCGAAATCACTATAGTTTTCAAAACGACCTGCCGCACTTACTGTCCAGTTCTTTACGGGATCAGTTTCGAAATCAGCATAGATTGAGAAGTTATTACGTGATTGGTTCGTTGCATTTTGTGGCTTAAAGCCCGGGAATACTTGAGATCCCGGTGCTGGTAAGCCATTAGCACCATCTTGTGTGCCGGGAACACGAATGGTACCCGAAGTACCAGCGTCGTTGCGTTGATTTTGCCATGACGCGGCTTCACCGGCTTGAATTTGATAATTCTCTAAACGAAATTCAGCACCAAACGCCACATTAAGCGGTTTTGCAAAACCCGAAACATCGAGCGCACGCGATACATCAACATTAAGAGATGTTTGGTTATAAAGCAGAGTGCCGGCATCAAATTCACGTGGGCTGGATGTGCCAAGCGAAGCATTCCACGAATTGCGAACATTGAAATTGAAACTATTACGACCATAGACTGCCGAGACATCATAATTCCAACCATTCAGATCGCCCTTTACACCACCACCAAGCGAAAGATCAAGCAGTTTTGCATAAATCTGTGGTAAAAAACCAACAGGATAGACACGAACATCATTGCGGGCATCACGTGGCGTACGGAAGAATCCATAGCTTTCGGATTCGCGTGCCGTAATTCCACCAAAAGAGTAGAATGCAGCATTTGCGCTCAATGGCAAAGTAAGGTTGAAGAACCCGCCAATATCTTGTGTTCGAGAGTCTCCCGCCCAATGATTTACACGGCGCGGGTCATTCCATGCCCAGTCGCCTGTTGTTGCATCACCTGCGATATTGTTTGCGGCAACACCATTGGCAGGCAGGCCATTGGTACCCAAAACATTCGTTGGCATCATACGTCGCAAATCACTAAAGGTGCGATTGGTAGAGTCACGGCGACGATACTCAAAGCCAATATGAAGTGCGCCACCATCATTGCCAAGAGCAGTACCATAATTCAAGTTTCCTTGATACACTGTACCATCTCCGCGTGAGGTTTGTCCCACTGTTGTACTAGCACTGATACCTGCATCTTTACGAAGAATCACATTGATAACACCACCAATAGCGTCAGAGCCATATTGTGCCGCCGCACCATCACGCAAGACCTCAACACGCTCAATCATATTTGCAGGAATTGCATTGAGATCCACACCGGTAGCACCACGTCCTACGGTACCATTCACGTGCACAAGCGCACCAATATGACGGCGTTTACCATTGACTAACACCAATGTTTGGTCAGGTGACATACCACGGATAGTAGCCGGGCGTAAAGCATCGGTACCATCAGAAATTGCCGGACGTGGAAAATTGAGCGAAGGAATATTCATTTGCAAGAGTTGTGCTGTTTCTATCAGACCGGTCATGCGCATTTCTTTGGCAGAAATTACATCGATAGGTACGGGTGATTCAATCACTGTGCGATCACTACGACGTGTACCAAGGACTACAGCTTCTTCAAGTGTTGAAATAGCTTCTTCGAGCTTGAAATCAAGTGTAACTACACTGCCTGCCAATGTTACTTTTTGTGTTTTCGGTTTATATCCCAAGAGCGACACACGAACGTCATAGCTGCCGGCAGGAAGATTTTTTACTTCATATTCGCCACCTTTGCGTGTTGCTGCACCCTTGTTCAAACCTTGTACAACCACTGTTGCACCGGGGAGGAGCTCATTCGATTTGAGATCTGATACTGTTCCCTTCAGTGTTACTTGTGCAAAAAGAGAAGTTCCCCCGACCATGCTGACAACAGCAATGACAGCTATTGTGCGTAATACAGAAGATAAACGAAGCAGTACATGCATAAAGACTCTCCTTGAAAAATGAAGAAAAAGGACAAATGATACAATCAAAAGAACGTGGATAAATGCCAAGAATAGGAAGACAGTGACAGTATGTTGTGAACAGGAAATAACATGTTCTCCTTGCATGTTATCGCGACAAATCTGTAGGAATATACATATTCAACCATTTGAAATCAATAGAAATTTCATTTTCAGTACAAAGAAAGTTACAGTGCAAGTGCAATTCGAACAATGGCACGTTGATCAGCGTACGTACGAGTAATACGAATGATGCCATCTTTTTCTAATCCATGCAGAATGCCTTCGAGCCATTCTCTATCGTTTGTAGCGGGCATATCGGCAAAGAGTTGCGATGTTGCCGGAGGAAAAAGTTTGTGGAGAAGCGTGGTGGTGCTGAGTGTTTTGCGAGCCGGCAGGGCACGAAGTAATTCGACAATTTTACCGCGCCAAATACGATTGGGTTGTCCGCGATATGACGGCTCTTTACGCTTAGTAATTAAAGCAGGTTTCATGTGATAAGCAGAACGGCAGTGCGTAACAAGCGGACACTCGGTACACTTCGTTTTTTTTGCAGTACAGTACAGAGCACCAATATCCATGATGGCTTGATGCCAAAGTGACGACTGACCACGAGGAAAAACAATTTCTGCTACAGATTGTACCATCGCAGGTGCAAGCGTATCAACTAATGTATTTTGAGGTGCGAAAACGCGGGAGTAAACTCGCCTGATATTGACATCAATCACCGCTGTATCGCGGTGATAAGCAAATGAGGCTAATGCTTGAGCTGTGTAAGTGCCAATGCCGGGCAGCTGCTGTAATTCCTCAAGCGTGTCCGGTATACGAGCATTAAAACGAATGACAAGTTCACGAGCGCAATCGCGAAGTCGTAATGCACGATTATTGTAACCCATACCCTGCCATGCACGAATGATGGTAGCATTATCAGCTTTTGCAAGTGCTTGAATCGTTGGGAATTGACGAAGAAAGAGGGGTAGTTTTTCGCTGACACGTGCTGTCTGTGTTTGCTGAAGCATACACTCTGCAAGGAGCGTAATGTAGGGATCCTGCGGTGTTGCAGTCGAACGCCACGGAAAGACACGACCATACTCTGCGAACCATGCTGTAACAGCAATGTGAAGTGAGGGCGCAATCGTTGCGACATGACAAAGCAGTGAGTCTTCCTGTGAAGGCAACTGCAAAGGAGGAGTTCGATGTTGAGAATCTGAGCTTGTACTCATACACTCACCTTAAGCATGAAGTCGGCGGATTCGGAGAATTTCTTTAAGCATTGCAAGCGAGTCAATAATCGGGTGTACCGTTGTACGCTCATCATTGAACCACAATACTGATTCTTGAGCAGTGCGAAGACCGTGTTTTTCGGCAAGAAAGAGAATCTCTACATCAAAGCCGAAGCCGTCAATTTTTGCATTTGAAAAAAGAGTATTGGCACTTTCAGCTGTAAAGATCTTAAAGCCGCATTGTGTATCGGTAATACCCTTGAATACCAGCATTTGTACCAATAAATTGAATGATCGACCCATCATTTCACGAAGCCACGGTTGATGTTTTTTCACATTATCACGGTCAAGTGCACGCGAGCCGATGCACACATCAGCAGTTCCTTGTTCCACATGATAAAGCAGTTTCGGGAGTTCGGTAATCGGTGTCGAAAGATCGGCATCAGTGAACAGACGAAAATGACCTTGCGCTTCAAGCATCCCGCGCCGAACAGCGGCTCCTTTACCATAATTCTGTGGTTGGACAAGAATACGCACATGCGGAAAACGTCGAGCTATACCCACAGTGTTGTCGTGCGAGCCATCATCAACAACAATAAGTTCAGTATTATACACTTGCTCTCGAATATAATGCGACACGCGTTCCAATGTTACGCCTAGACGCTGTTCTTCGTTGTATGCGGGAATAATAATCGAAAGGTGCGGAACGCCGGACATGAAGAATGCTCAACAAATGAAAAAGAAAAACGTTATGAAAGATACGCAGAATACAGCATTGAAACAGCAAGGGCTGAACACAATGTCAGCCCTTACACACAAATGATGATAGGGGGGATTTTTCTTCCACCTATCATGAAGACTTCTCGCTTATGGAGCGATAGTTGGTGTTGGTACGCTTGCACCACTTGATTTCAAGCGCAGTTCCAACATCTTACGTTCCAAACCCGGTATCAATGATTTTAAGGTTTCGTTTGTTGATGTACGATACTGTGCAATCATCGCTTCGGCAACCTCGATTGCTTTGGCAAAATTGCCTGATTTTTCGTGTCGAGCAATTTCAACTTGATCGATCAACGCTTGTACTTCCGGAGCATTATTTGTTTGTGCTTTGTAGCGATTGAGTACTGCCACTGCGTCATCAAATTTTCCGAGCATTTGATACGCTTCCGATGCAAGAATATATGGCGGATATGAGCGGACATATGGATCAGTTGCCATCAGTTCGGCTGAGTTAATCAGGTTTTGCGCATGTTTGATGGTTAATTCAGCATAGAATTTTTTACCCTCTTCGCCACCGCATCGTGCATACAAGTCAGCGATTTGCATTGCCATCGGATAGGGTAGAGTAAAAATTTTTGCGTCAATGTATTTGTCCATCGTTGAAAGTACCTTGACCGCCTTTTCGTTTTTACCGGCAGATGCCAATTCAAAGGCATAGTTGATAAACATACTGCGGTAATTACTTACGGGAATGCGATTGGGTTCGTCATAATAAACATTGAGTGTGTTCAGATTGCGGAGTTTCATGCCATAGCTTGGTTCGCGTTGGAAAGTATCACCATCAAGGATATTGAAAATAATTTTATCCGTAATCGCTTCGTATAATGAAACACAACCACGACCGGCAGGAATTTGTGGAACCGGGCAAACGCGGAATGCCATACGCTCCATACGGAGATACGGATCTTATCCTCAATACA
>DHLT01000286.1:0-1072 GCA_002405405.1 Ignavibacteria bacterium UBA4661
CATTACATAAAGCGGAAAATCTTCGACAAGCTTTTCTTGCCATTTATTGGGGAATGTTTGCTTTCCATGGTGCATCAAATTGGTGGGTCAGTAGTTGGCAGGCAGAAGCCGATCGGTATCTTATGGCATCGGGGATTATTTTATGGCTTATGCATCGGTTCTTTTTTTCTTTGCCACTCATCGCTCATGAATGGCTTCGGAGGACATGTGGAACGGGGATTGCGTATGGGGTATTGCCTTTTGCATGGGTTGCTTTTGAGTGGGCGCATAGTTTAACAGATTTATCATATCCTTGGCAGGCATTGGGCTATACGCAGGTCGGTTGGCTGCCTATGATCCAGATCGCTGACATCACCGGTGTTTGGGGTGTTTCTTTTGTGGTGATGGGCTGCAACGCGGTAGTAGCAGTGTGGGTCGATTCTTATGTTACACTTTCATCGTGGAAAGAGATTCTTGGTCGAGATAATGTGTATCAACAAAAGGTACTCGGGATTACCGTGGGCTTGCTTGCTTTCATGATGATTATTTTAGGATATGGTGGTCGGCGTTTAGGGCTCTTTGATGCAGGACAATGGTTTACGTATTCCAATAAGGCACGGATTGCGATCATTCAGCCGAATATTAATCCTTGGGGTAAATGGGAGGGAAATCCTTCCGAACAAGTCATGCTACAAAGGGCTTTAACAGATTCACTTATCAAAGCGGATCAGAGAAGCCCCGATATTGTTCTATGGAGTGAAAATGCTATTCCTGTGTATGTCCTCAACCAGCGTTATCAAAGTATGCTTTCGGAGTTACAATCGTGGTGTGGAAACTATAATTTTATGCTTATTGCCGGTGCACCTACAGATACGCTGTATGCTGAGAATGATGCACATATTCCTCCTTCAGCACGTACTGCACAGATAGCGAACGGAAGAGAGGTGCGTTATGACAGTTTTAATACGGCAATTGGTTTAGTACCTACCACACAAGCAAGAGTTAATTCCGTGCAAAAGCATAAAAAAGCACGTTTAACGCCTTTTGCAGAGCGGTTACCATTTGCTGATGCTTTTACTTTTGCGATACAATG
>DHLT01000286.1:1209-2505 GCA_002405405.1 Ignavibacteria bacterium UBA4661
TTACTTTTGCGATACAATGGATACAGTGGGGGGTTGGTATTTCCGGATGGCAAAAAGGAACAACTGCGGAGCCAATGCAATTTTATATCAAGAATCTTTATGCTGACACGACGCAAATACAGCCGTACAGAGTATCGTATAACACGACTCAAAAGGTTGGTACGATCATTTGCTTGGAGTCAATTTATCCTGACTTTGTCCGTGAGTTCACGAAGCAAGGTGCGAATCTGTTGTGTATTATGACGAATGATGGTTGGTTCGACGGTACGCCGGGACCGTATCAACACTTTGCTATTGCGCAGATGCGGGCTGTCGAGAATCGGCGTACGATTGCACGATGTGCGAATACCGGGGTGTCAGGCTTTATTCTGCCTGATGGAAGTATACAGTCGGTCTTGCCAGTGCGGCAAAGAGGTGCAGTCCAGTATGATGTTCCGCTTTTTGATGGGCAAACTCTCTATGTGCAATATGGTGATTGGTTCCCTAAGTGTGCATTATTCTGGGCTTGTACGGTATTGTTACTGGCAGTTATTTATACAGTGCGTCAAGCTATGCGTAAGCACATAGCACATCATAAGTAAGCATTCATGTACTCAACGTTGATAAAAAGATCTATCCTCGTTTGTTAGTTCTACTCTGCTGATGATAACACTACAATGTATATCTACTTTTCATCGTTATGGAATAATCTCGTATGAGTCAATCCGTGCATGACATCACTCATCACCAGTGGGAGCAGTACGAACGTGTTGCCTATCCTTGTGGTGCATATCCGCAAGCGCATCCCGAGCGACTTGCAGCTATGGGAATTCTCTTTGGTATGAATCCTGCACCGATATCAACAGCACGGATATTAGAACTCGGTTGTGGTGATGGCGCACATTGTATCCCAATTGCATATCACTTCCCCAAGAGCAAGGTAGTTGGTATAGATCTTTCACCGGCTCATATTGAGCGTGGTCAAACATTTATTAACACACTCGCTCTTCATAACTGTACACTACATGTAGGTGATATCCTCGCATTAACACATCAGGAGTTAGGAGAATTTGATTACATCATCGCACATGGTGTGTATTCATGGATACCGGAGAGTGTCCAAAAACAATTACTGACCTTGTGTCGGTCATGTTTGTCTCCACATGGAATTGCATATATCAGCTATAACACTCAGCCGGGCGGGCATATACGCTCGATGGTTCGCGATATGATGCTTTCTGTTGTGAGGCAGTATCATGATCCTCAAGATCGTGTTACTCATGCCCGCAATTTTCTCCGTTTCATGGCAACGGCAAC
>DHLT01000286.1:2617-2903 GCA_002405405.1 Ignavibacteria bacterium UBA4661
TTTTCTCCGTTTCATGGCAACGTCAACAGAAAGAGAACAAACCGGTACACCTGAATATCGTGCCGTTTTGCAGGCAGAATTACAACGGATTGATGCAATGCCCGACCATGTTCTTTTTCATGATGATCTTGATGATTATGCACAACCATGTTCTTTCACCGAATTTATGCAAAGGGTACAAAAACATGGATTGCGCTATGTCGGAGAAGCTGACTTGGTGGAAATGCAAGAACATTTTTTTAGTGCCACAACGCAAGAACAACTAGTGAACTATGGTGGCGACGAC
>DHLT01000286.1:2986-10425 GCA_002405405.1 Ignavibacteria bacterium UBA4661
GTGAACTATGGTGGCGACGACATGATTCAGCGTGAACAACTCTTGGATTATATCAAGTATCGACGATTTCGCCAAACATTACTCTGCCGTGACGATGTGGATATTCAGCACATTATTGATCCTTCTGTTCTCACCAAACTCTACTTCGCTGTATCAGCACGAGTAACACATGAATCGCAAGGTATTGTGTATACAAATATGAATGGTGTTGCAGTTGTTGCACACACGTCATTAGAACGTGCAATTCTCGATGTGCTCAGCGCACACTATCCGTTAGCGCTCTCGATAGAAAATATCTTCGAAAAAATTCGTCCGATACTTTTGGCTGAGCAAGGTCTGCGTGTTGAGCAGAGTACACGTGAAGATGTACGTGATGTTGTTGTACACTTATTGATGGCAGATATGGTAGAATACCATGCTGTACAATTATCCGTTGCCGATCTCTCATTCCTCGAAGAGAATATCCATGAGTATCGTCCAAAAGCTAGTGTGTATGCACGTTTACAGGCACAGAGCCAGCCAGAAATCACTACTATTCGTCATAGTGATGTTGTACTCACCGACCCACTTGCCCGTTTGATCTTGTTATCAGCAACAGGCGAACATACTATCAGTGTTCTCGCTTTGATGATTGAGCGTTTACTCGAAACTACTCCTATGGTTCTGCCAAAAGAGTATGACCATCTTCCGTTGGCTATTGATAAACTGCTACATGTGCTACGTAAACTTATTGTTCTTGGTTTACTGGAGCGCAACCGCGACTATAAAGGGGCATAGATGATAATGTATCATCATTATCGCGCCTTCAGGCGTGTTAGTACCTTCACAAAAAATTATGACCCTTTCTTCTTTGCACCAGATAATGTGCTCGTAACTTTGAGCATTGTTTTGTTCTATGTTTTTTAAGTCATCTCATGTGTGGTATAGCCGGTATTCTTGATTATTCGCGCCAGTCGCTCATTACATCCGAACTCTTACGTTCGATGAGTGATGTTATTCAACACCGTGGTCCTGACGACGAAGGACAATTCATCAGCGAAGATCGGCGTGTAGGGTTTGCATTTCGTCGTCTTGCGATTATTGATCTATCACCCAACGGACACCAACCCATGACAACCTCTGATGGTCGTTATACGATTCAATTCAATGGTGAAATTTATAATCACCGAACAATTCGTGCTGAGTTAGAAAAGCGGGGGTACGTCTATCATTCGCAGACAGACACTGAAACTATTCTGTACGGCTATGTTGAATGGGGGGTAGAGATTCTCCAAAAAATGAATGGCATGTGGGGTCTGGCGATTTGGGATAATGTCAAAAAAGAGTTGTTCATCGCACGTGACCGTATCGGCGTAAAACCACTTTATTTTACTCATCAGCAGAGTCGGTTTGTTTTTGCTTCTGAAATCAAATCAATACTTGCTCTTCCTTTTGTCGAGCGCGCCGTTAATCTGCAAGAAATGGCAAATTATCTTGCCTTCTCAATGAGTGGATACAGCACAATGTTTGAAGGGATTCACAAACTGCGTGCAGGGCATTATGCCATAATTCAAGCTGACGGTACGATGAGCATGCACGAGTATTGGAATCCGCTGCATCGCACAATAAGCGAAGGAGCCGTCACGACAGCAACACCAAATGAACTTCACGCCGAGATTCTCCGACTTTTACGGCAAGCAGTTGCTGACCGCATGATGAGCGATGTTCCATTTGGTGTATTTCTGAGTGGAGGGATTGACTCGAGTTTGAATGTTGCTCTTATGTCGGAATTGATGAATCGTCCTGTGGAAACATTCTCTGTCGGATTTACTCGTGCAGAAAAGTATAATGAATTGGATTATGCACGATTTGTTGCGCGCCATTATAAGACGAATCATCACGAAGTCGAAATCGATTATCCTTCTGCTGAAGAAGTTTTTGAGCAGTTAGTATGGCATGAAGATGAACCGAATGCTGACCCCGTATGTGTTCCTCTGTGGCATGTTAGTAAGCTTGCACGCTCGACCGGAACAATTGTTGTGCAGGTCGGCGAGGGGAGCGATGAGCAATTTGCCGGATATAATTTTATGCATCGCGACTTGAAGTTTTACCACTCGTATTGGCAGATGTATCGAACACTGCCTCATGCAGTACGTGCAAGTTTATATGCGATTGCCAAGCCCTTGTTTCGATCATTGCATCAGTATCATGCGTTGGAATATTTACGGCGCGGTTCGGGCAATGACGAATTATATTGGGGCGGTGTGCAAGACATCACTCCCGCACAACAAGAGATGTTTATGAGTAAGCAGTATCAATCGTTGAAAGAAGCACCATCAGTATTGGGTAATCAATTTCATAGCGATGCACTGCGGCGTGTACCGACTCTTGATTATTTGCAACGCATGAGTTATGCAGAATTCATGCACCGTTTGCCTGAGTTGCTGTTGATGCGCGTAGATAAAATCGGTATGGCGCACAGTATCGAAGCACGAGTCCCATTCTTGGATTATCGTTTGGTAGAGTTTTCGATGATGCTTTCAGAGAAATTAAAAATTCCACATATGGGTATAACCAAAACATTGCTCAAATCTTCTGCTGAATCAATTTTACCGCACAATATTATCTACCGCAAAAAACAAGGTTTTGCCGCACCCGTTGACGAATGGTTTCGCGATGCAGGAGCAGGATATCTACGCCATACACTTACATCATCAATGTTTTTAATGAAGTCAGGTGTCTTTGACGCTGAGGCTTTGCGTGCTTTTCTTCATGTACATCAGCATGGCCGGTATAAGTTTGGTCGCTCCTTATTCGCTCTAATGAGTTTAGCATTATGGCACAAACGCTGGTTTGAGTAGAAAATAGTAGATGCAAGCACCAAAAAATTCAAAGAAGATGTCGTAAAAAATAATTTGTGTGTTGCAACACATTCTTTATTTTTGAACATATCATGTAGCCGTAACCATGTGTTCTCACACATATTATTCCTTTCCATCATTTTATAGAGGTTTGCCATGAAAAAAGTATTTGCTGTTTTTGCACTGCTTGTTGTTAGTGCAGGTTCAATGTTTGCGCAAGGCGCGTGGAATTTTGATCGCGCACATTCGGGTTTACGCTTTGCGGTTTCCCATATGGTAGTAAGTGAGCAGAAAGGTCGTTTTGATGATTTCAAAGTTGATTTGAAATCTGATAAAGAAGACTTCTCTGATGCACAAGTTGAAGTAACCATCAACATGAATACGATTAATACAGAAGATGCTAATCGTGATGGTCATTTAAAAGGCGATGATTTCTTCAGCGTTGCAAAGTTTCCGACAGCTGTTTTCAAATCAACACAAATGCAGAAAGTCAGTGCTAATCAGTATAAATTGATTGGAAACTTGACGATGAAAGGTGTTACAAAACCTGTTACTCTTGATTTGAAATACAATGGTACATTGAAAGGTCAAGGTAAAGATAAGAACATGGCTATTGCAGGTTTTAAAATGAGTGGTACAATCAATCGTAAAGATTGGGGTATTACTTATGGTCGTGTGTTAGATACCGGCGGTCTTGCAATTGGCGAAGAAGTAACATTAGAAGCAACAGTTGAAGTTAATCGTAAAATGTAAGTTTAAGCTCTATTTACTGCAAGCATACAGCCACGCAAGAAGTATCAATCCTTGCGTGGCTTTTTTGTTGGCAAGAGTTCGTACACTGCCTACGATTCTTGTATCTTTGTTATCATTGTTGCCTTCTGTAGTGTTTTGTCTCAACAGTATTTGTGTTATTAGGTTTTGTATGACCAAAGGAATTATTCTTGCCGGTGGCAGTGGTACGCGGCTCTATCCGCTGACATCACTCTTCAGCAAGCAACTACAGCCAATTTATGATAAGCCGATGATTTATTATCCGCTTTCGACACTTATGTTGGCAGGAATTCGTGATATTCTCATTATTTCCACACCGGTGGATACGCCAAATTTTCAGCGACTACTCGGCGATGGCAAACGCTTGGGAATTTCTATCAGCTATGCTGTACAAGCAGAACCCAAAGGTATTGCCCAAGCATTTTTGTATGGAGAAGATTTCATCGGGCAAGATTCGGTATGTTTGATTTTAGGCGATAATCTTTTCTATGGAAAACTTGATATGCTTCGCAGAGCATTGCAAAGCAATCAGGGTGGAACAATTTTTGGATATCAAGTGAATGATCCCGAACGCTATGGTGTAGTAGAGTTTTCTACTGATAAGAAAGTAATGAGCATCGAAGAAAAACCAACGAATCCTAAATCGCATTATGCTGTACCGGGCTTGTATGTCTATGCTAATGATGTCATCGAGATTGCTAAAAATTTACAACCAAGTTCGCGTGGTGAGTTAGAGATTACCGATGTCTATAAAACATATTTGATGCAGAATCGTTTGCATGTAGAGATCATGGGGCGTGGTATTGCATGGCTTGATACCGGTACACCGAAAAGTTTGCTTGAGGCGAGCATGCGTATTCAAACCATCGAAGAGCGGCAGGGGTATAAGATTGCTTGCTTGGAAGAAATTGCACTGGCACAACGCTTTATCAATAAAGAAGAATATGCCGTCATGGTCGATCAATTACCCAAAAGTCCGTACAAAGAATATTGCCTGCGCATTGCGCAAGAGTATTAACCAAAAGCATTTAACAAGAACATTTTTATGACAGCAAATACTATTCCTTTTCTCGTTCAAAAAGCATATCAACATTGGGATAATGCAGAGATTGTCGGCACTATTGGTGTTGAAATGGAATCACGTTCACGATTGCCGCTTGCTCGAACACTTCTGGGTCGTGCATTAGAATTAGATCCTATAAGTCATCCTGAGTGGTATGCGAATTATGCCTTTGCGCACTTTCGTGATGTTGGTAATCTTTCGAGCGATGGCGAACGCATTTTTGTTGATGGTATCGAAGAGACAGATTCCGATTTTTTGAAAGCATCGTATTTGATGATTCAAGAAGCTGAAGAAGTTGCCCAGCGTATTATCGAAGATATTGAGCATTCCCAAGACCTATCAGTACAATTTGCGTTTGGGTACGCGCTTATGTGGCGTGGTGAGCAAGAACGTGCATGGAATGTTTTGTCAAAAGCGATTGCTAATCTTGGTGAAGGTGCAACACCGTTAGGTTTGGATTTGTATTGTGCTTCGATGAATTGGATGCGTGGGCAGGGTGGTCGTATTAATATGCACACCGAATGTTTGCCATATTTGGCACGACTGATTGTTCATGCTCCGAATGTGTACAATTATCGTGGGTTGAAAGTTCAGATGTTTCAAGTCTTACAAGATTATGTTTCGGTACGTGACACCGCGCTCGAAACACTAGCAATTTTTCCTGATGAAGAAACAACGATGTATGCGTTAGCAATGGCGTATCACCGCTTAGGTGATGATGATAATGCTATTGCTTGGTATAATCGTGCCATTGGTGCAAAGCCAAGTTTTGCGCGTGCGAGAGTTCAGCTTGGCAAAATTTATGAACAACGCAAACAACTCGATTTGGCAGAACATGTTTTTCGTGAAATTGCTACGGCATTTCCTGAATATCAAATGGGCAAAATCGATACGGCGTATTTCTTGCATCGTATTGGAAAGTATGATGAAGCAAAGGCATTATTTCGATTTGGCTATGATCGTATCAAGCCTTTTGAGCGAGCTACTGTGGAGAATCATCCCGAAGGTAAAGTACTGTTTGAAGCCATGAAGTTGCGTCATTAATCCGCATAATAGTATTGTTATTATTTCACTGTATATTTCATGGTAGATTTTCATGAACTCGAACGCGAAGAAATTCGCACACTACTTCAAGAAGCAAAAACTATTGCGATTGTTGGAGCATCTACCAATCCGATGCGCACAAGTTATGATATCATGCAAGTTTTGATACAACGTGGCTATACATGTATTCCTGTAAATCCTCTCTATGATGAGGTCTTAGGGCAGAAGTGCTATGCTTCACTTGTTGATATTCCTGTGCCGATCGATATTGTTGACATTTTTCGGAAAGTAGAAGATATTCCACCGGTTGTCGAAGAAGCTATCGCTGTCAAAGCAAAAGCAGTATGGATGCAGTTGAATCTGCGCGATGATGTTTCTGCTGAAAAGGCATATCATGCTGGATTGCAAGTTGTGCAAGACCGCTGTATCATGGTCGAACATAGCTTGTTGATTGGCAAGCACTAACTCAGTCGAATCTTATACCTCATTGCTACATAACCGAATACTATGCCTACACTCCAGTTCAAAGGGAAAACATTTGTGCAAAACCACCATTTGGCGGTGAAGTATCATCAATTAGTGCCAAACAAAGAATTGAGTGTAACCGATACAGTGTCTTTGCATGATAACTTGATTATCCATGGCGACAATCTCAAAGCACTCAAAGCCCTGCTCCCAACATACGCGGGCAAAGTAAAGTGCATTTACATAGACCCGCCCTACAATACTGGCAATGAGAATTGGGTCTATAACGACAATGTCAATAGCCCTATGATAAAAGAATGGTTGGGCAGTGTCGTTGATAGAGAGGATATGACACGTCATGATAAATGGCTCTGTATGATGATGCCGCGATTGAAATTGCTTCGGGAATTATTGAGTGAGGATGGTGTTATTTTTATTTCGATTGATGATAACGAACAACACAATCTGCGATGTTTGTTAGATGAAGTTTTTGGTCAAGAGAATTTTATTCAAAATATTATTTGGCAGAAAAAATATAGCCCTCAAAATGATGCTAAGTATTTTTCAGACATGCACGACTTTGTTATTTGTTACGCCAAGAATAAAATTGAAAGTGAGCAAAAATTCGGATGGGAGCGAAATTTATTAGAAAGAACAGAAGAAATGAATGACCGATATTCAAACCCTGATAACGATAAAAGGGGAAATTGGAAATCATCTGATTTTAGCCCAAAAACCTACTCAAAAGAATATGACTATCCAATTACATTGCCAAGTGGTAGAGTCGTAAATCCACCAAGAGGAAGAAGTTGGAGTACTTCAAAAGAAAATTTTGAAAAACTTATTGTTGATAACAGGATTTGGTTTGGTGAAAATGGTAACAATATCCCCTCTGTTAAGAAATTTCTTACGGAAGTGAAGCAAGGTGTAGTGCCTATTTCAATTTGGTTTTACCAAGATGTTGGCCACAACCAAGAGGCAAAGCAAGAACTCAAAGAGATGTTTGATGATGTTGGGGTGTCATTTGACACACCAAAACCCTTACGATTATTAAAAAGAATTATCCAAATCGCTACAAATGAAAACGACATCATTCTCGACAGCTTTGCAGGATCGGGTACTACTGCCCATGCAGTATTAGCGCTCAACAAAGAAGATGGTGGCAACTTAAAATTTATCATGGTCGAGCAAGAAGAGTATTCTGATAGTATAACAGCCGAAAGAGTTCGCAGAGTTATACAAGGCATACCAACTGC
>DHLT01000030.1 GCA_002405405.1 Ignavibacteria bacterium UBA4661
AATTCATAAAAGAAACTCACATTTCCGCAAAAACATCTCAAAAAACTTTTCAACACCAAGCCAAATCCTACCCTACCGATAGTGCTCAGGTTATGCTTCAAATTGCTTCATCGCAATGACTGCGACATGACCACCAAAACCAAAGGTATTGCTCATTGCCGCACGAATAGGTTTGTGGATAGCAACATTTGGTGTGAGTTGCATTCCTGCAGGAATAGCATCATCGGGTGTTTGCAAATTGATTGTTGGCGGCACAAAACCATCTTGCATCGCAAGTACGGTCGCGACTGCTTCGATAGCTCCTGCTGCACCAAGCAAATGCCCCGTCATAGATTTTGTTGCACTGACATGCATATTGCCCACATGATCGCCAAACACGGTCGCAATGGCTTTCGACTCGCTGGGGTCGCCTACGGGGGTCGATGTTGCGTGCATGTTGATGTAGTCAATGTCGGTTGGTGCAAGTCCTGCCTCGCGGAGTGCTTCGCGCATACCAAGCACCGCGCCCAATCCTTCAGGATGGGTTGCCGCCATGTGAAAAGCGTCTGCCGCTGCGCCGCCACCGACCACTTCGGCATAAATTCTCGCACCGCGACTGAGCGCATGTTCGAGTTCTTCGAGAACCAAGCCACCTGCACCTTCGCCGGCAACAAAGCCATCACGATCTTTGTCGAAAGGACGTGATGCCTGTTCAGGTGCATCATTGCGTTCCGAGAGCGCTTTCATCGCGGAGAATCCGCCGATGCTTGCCGGAGTAATACTTGCCTCCGAGCCACCGGCGACTACCGCATTTGCTTTGCCAAGACGGATAAAGTTAAAAGCATCAATGAGTGCATGGCTGGAAGAAGCACAAGCAGAGACCGGCGTGAAATTTACACCATGCAAACCATAGCGAATCGAAATCAGACCCGATGCCATGTTTGCAATCATTTTAGGAATAAAGAAAGGATTGAATCGCGGAACGAAGTTGTTTTTTACCAAGCCGATGACCTGTTCCTCGAAGGTTCCTAAGCCACCGATACCGGATGACCAGATCACGCCAATGCGCGTACGATCAACCGTGTCGAGATTCATGCCGGAGTCAGTTATAGCTTCTGGTGCCGCCGCCATCGCAAACTGTGCGTATAAATCAACTTTTTGTGACTCTTTGCGGTCGAAGACTGACAAGGGGTCGAATCCCTTGACTTCGCACGCAAAGCGCGTTTTGTAATTGGTGGCATCGAAGCGGGTAATGGAAGCAGCACCGCTTTTGCCGGAAAGTAATCCGTGTTTGTATTCAGCGAGATTGTTGCCAATCGGGGTGAGTGCACCCATTCCGGTAATAACGACACGTTTGAGTTGCATAGAGCAGAAGAAAAAAGGAAACGAAAACAGAAGAATCAACAATCACAAGAGACAAATATACCGAGTTTGCGGGGTTTTTAGGGTGTTTTTTTGTTTCTGAGTGGTCTCTGTGCGATGCGTGGAGGATGCTGCTTTAACTTTAATAAGATGATGGCATTCCGTGTGTAATAGTACAAGCAATCCGTACGTTGATTACAAATAACAATGTAGGTTTTGGAGGTTGAATCGATAAAGCCGATGCTGATTGTTAAACAATTATCCCACATTAATGCACGCAAAATGAGTTTTGTAGAGATAATATTATTAGAACTAAATACTTGTAGATAAAACTAATTTTATTATTTTTGAACGAATTGTTATTACAAGTACAGCACATTATGGCATCAATAGAAGAAGAAATAAAGCAATCACGATTTCTCAATGAACAGGTGAAGAGCAATATCAATATACTCTTTACGGCTAATTGGCTTTACAATAAAATTTCTCAAATTTTAAAGCCATTTAATCTTACGCACGAACAGTTTAATGTTCTGAGAATTTTAAAAGGCAGTCACCCCAATAGTATGTGTCAGAAAGACATATTATCTCGGATGATTGCCCCAAATTCGAATGTAACGCTGATTGTTAAGAAGTTAGTCGCAAAAAAACTCATCGTTGTTCTTCAGTCACAAGCAGATAAACGAGAATATCAAATTGATATTACATCTGAGGGCATCGACATATTGCAAGATATAGAAAAAATAATGTATACTCATGCTGACCGACTTAACAATCTGAGTATATCGGAAGCATTCCACCTGAATGCTTTACTCGACAAACTTCGCGGATAATATTTTCTATAATAGTTGTATGTATAGCTAAAATTAAAACTATTTACTTGATGCTGACAGAGCATATTCATCGTTTGGAGAGCATTCGTACTTTTTCCATTTTTTACCACAATCAAGGTTTATTTCCATGAGTAATCAAGTATCCACAAAGCAGATTCTCGTGGCGGGAGCGATAGCCGGAGTCGTATCGGCGGTCATCAATGCTATTCTGTTTTTCGTTTTCCACTCTGCGGGCATTATTTCTGATGCCATTTTCGTTCAGCCCAATCAAGCGCTGACGATTGTTCCGGTTATTGTCTCGAGCATCATTCCTTCGATTCTTGGGGCATGTGTCTTTCTCTTGTTGAAAAAATTCACTCAAAATAGCTTTAAACTTTTCAGCATTCTTGCCGTTGTTTTAACGGTGTTGTCCTTTGCAAGTCCATTTATGGCAGTACCTAATATGCCTATACTGTATGGTTCAGTTCTCGATGTCATGCACATTGTAGTGGTAGGTTCTTTGTTGTTTTTTCTGAAAAAGCACCAATAACATCGCTTTGTAGATCAAGTAAATGCTTTTCTGCGTTCAAAGAGAGTATGGGGAATAAACGATTTACCCCGTGCATTTTCCATGCAAAATATGCATCATCAATAATGGTGCGGTGGAATTTCCTGCGGTCATAGTCTGTTGGACATAAATGTCGATAAACAAAGTCTTCGAATTCTTTGCGACATTCTTTTCTCGACAACGATCCTGTTTTTGCCTATATATTTTGCTGTGTTCAGCTGTTCATTTTTTCTTTTTCGATTTCCTTGAAACCTTGTTGTAGTCGAGACATATAGTCATAAAATACTCAAAGTCTTTTCTGTGCTTCAATCCTTCCGAGTGTATGTAGCAGTATCCTTTATATTCCCTGCCTTTCATTAACATTCTCTCGTAACCATGTTTCTCTGACAGACCTTCTTGTAGTTTTGGGTCAAAACGCAACATTAAACTTTCCCCACGCACACAGACACAAGTCTTGCCATTTACCATAAAATTCAATACGGCAAACATTTCCTTTTCTTCAATTTCAATGTCCGGAATCTGAACAAGAAATTCCCTGACTTGATTGACAAGACTTGTGTCGTAAGCCATAATGAAAAACTACTTTCGTGAATGAAGCCCAATGGTGTTGCCTTCGGTGTCAATAAAAATGGAGATAAAGCCAAAATCACCAATAGAAATTTTTGGTTGTACGACTTTCCCCCCTGCTTTTTTGACGCTTTGCTCTTCTGTCGTACAGTCTTCGGTTTCAAAATAAACAACAGTATTGTTGCCACTCGGTACGAATTCCGCTTTTTCCACTAAAGCACCTGAAATGTTTGGGCTTTCGTGATCGAAAGGGAATATTGATTGTTTGCCCCATTGAACAGGTAAGTCTGTGAGTTTTACGTTGAATACGGTCTCGTAAAACTTTTTTGCGCGGTCTAAGTTTGCTACATGAATATCAAACCACCCCACTGGATTTGTGTGTGCCATTATAATGTCCTTTTCTATGTTGTATTGCAAAATTGCGTTGCAAAAATAGATTAGCACAAAACGGCAAAATTGTAAAAATGGGACATCAAACCTTGTCAAAAATCAAGGACATTTTTAAGTCATCTCCGTAGAATTCCCTGGGTGTCAATCCTGTAAATTCTTTGAAATCTTTGATGAAATGAGCTTGGTCGAAATACTCGTTTTCATAAGCCAAATCAGTAAGACTAGTAACTTCTTCGGTCAATAATTTTTTTAAAGTGGCTTGTATTCTTATGATTTTGGATAGTTGTTTAGGGCTTAGTCCAACTGTTGAAGAAAATTTACGCGCCAATTGTCTCCGATTGACCTTCTTTTGGCGCGAATGTTCATTCACGGAAAACTGTCCGTTCGCATCAAGCATAGTTTCAATGGTCGATGCAACAACATGGTCAATCGTTTGCTTGCTTGTCAGGCGCTTGAGTAAAAAGGTCTCGATATGATGAATCCTTTCGGAGGTTGAACAAGCGGTCAAAATCTTTTCTCCGATTTCATTGCCATCGTCTCCAAATAAGGTGTCCAATGCAATTGCCTTATTTTCCATTTCCTTTATGGGGATGGTCGTGAAAGGTAAAAATCCATTTGGGTGAAACCGAACAACAAATGATCCTG
>DHLT01000163.1:0-14979 GCA_002405405.1 Ignavibacteria bacterium UBA4661
CGACCGGGTGTCTTTTCTGATTTTCAAAATGGCAGTACTGGCTTTCGAATTGAGGGTGCTGTCTTTGTGGATAATTTCATAAGCGAAACAACAACTCTGGGCTTCGGCTTGAGTCGTACATCCCTCTTCGGGCGTGACTTGATTATTCCGGTTGTGCATCTTATCTATGTACCTTCGGCAAGTGTGTTGATTGACTGTCTCTTACCCGGTCGTGCTGACTTCTGGTATTATCCTAGCAAAACATGGGAACTTGGCGTGAACTTCTCGTTTGGCGGAACATTATACGAAACAGGACAACGAGCGGGAGGAACATTTGCAAGTGCTGATCGTTTTGCATTCGCGCAATTAACCGGCGGTCCTGTTGTGCGGTACAATCTCCTCGACAAAACATATCGCTCATTGGAAGCCGGTATGACGTTGACACGCAGAGCCGAATTAACCAACTCTTCCATAGTGAGTGGCACACGGTTATTGGGTGTAGAGACACCGGCTCCGGTACAAGCATTCAATCCACAAAATGCGGTGTTTGTTCGTGCAGGGATGCAGATCATGTTCTAACACTATCTCGCTACTTCTCTAGAGGAGAACAAAAGGGTAATCGCTATGATTACCCTTTTTCTTTTTGCCTGCCTTACACGACGAAAGGTAATTTTACCATACGCAATGAGTACGAAGAAACATCATGATAAGCTGTAATTTCTACATCCGGATTAGCAAATGCGCTACGGATATAACCAAGTGCAATGTAGCGTTGCAAAGTCGGTGAATAGCATGAAGATGTAATGGAACCAATGATATTGTTGCCATCGCGAAATTCTGCACCAATGGGCAGAGCGGTTTCTGATTCAAAACCCATCAGTCGTACTTTAACTTTGTTATAGGTATCTAATCGTGCAATGACCTCTTGTCCGATATAACATCCTTTTTTGAAATCAACTAAGCCCACCAGCTGAGCTTCAAGCGGATTATGTTCTTCCGTCCACTCATGCCCTATTTTTCCTATTCCTGCTTCTATACGTAGCACTTCATATTCGCCTTCATGAATTTCTGCAATACTCGTCAATCAACGTAACCCTTGAATAATATTCTCTGCTTTGTCGTGAGCACACATCACCAAAAAGTTTTGCTCGACAAATTGATGCAATTTGATAATAGTACAATCTACCCCAAAAAGTGTTCGTTGATTGGATGAAAAATATGGCAGATCGGCATGATTTTCCCCTGTGAGATCCTGCAAGAGCAAGGCACTCTGCGGACCAAACACACGAAATGATGCAAAGTTTTGCGAAATATCACGCACTTTGACATCATCCATCACGATATACTTTTTGAACCATGCTTGGACAGCTGTAGCCGTTGTATCAGTCAAGTGTAGAATAATACTTTCGGCTTCCACCGACACGACAGCAACATCGATAATACGTGCCTTTTCCGTTAGCAAGACTGTTTGCGTTCCCTGACCAACCTGCAAATGATTGACCTTATTTGTTGTTAACCGATGCAATAAATCCATACGATCAGTACCAACCAAAGCCACTTTGGCAGTATGCGAGACATTGTACCATCCACAAACAGTGTGGGCAAGTGTGTAGGCATTTTCGCGAAAAACCACATCCATGAAAACTTAATCCCCTGAAAAAAATACAGAATAAGCTACTGCGTAACTGTAAACAACAATGAACCCAATAGCATGAAAAAAGTAAGTCCCAATATTGGATAAGCTACAGTTTTTAGCTTATTATACCAACGATAATTCAACTCTCCAAAGTGAAGTTCCACAATCGGTCAGATGTAGATCTTTACATCATTGGTACCATTCTTAGAGTGAAATTACCGAATTCTCAAGTGTGTTCTTAGAGACAGTACAAAGCATCATACGTACATATTTTATTTCCAACCTTTTTACGCTGATCTCAATGATAAAACTTCGATTCATCCTGATGATTGTTTGCACCCTCGTTGCAGTAAACATTCATACGCTTTTGCTTCATGGTCAGCGCATAGCTGCCAATGTATCACGCGATTCAATCGCCGCACGACTCCGCGATCTTGGAAGAATTCATACTCCGGAAGGTATTGAGGAAGTCGAACAACTTGATGTCAATGGAAGCAAGCAATGGATATCCATCCGCGGTCTTAATCGTGCTAATCCGATATTACTTGTATTGCATGGTGGTCCGGGCAGTGCTCTGATGGGAATGACATGGGCGTTTCAAAAGCCCTGGGATGATTTTTTTACAGTGGTCAATTGGGATCAGCGCGGCGTTGGTAAAAGTTTTTCTGCTTCTGACTCTGCACGATTGGGTACGACATTGTCACCCGAACAACTCGCGCGCGATGCTGCTGTTATCGTCGAGCATATTCGTGCGAAATTTGGTCCTCGCAAGATAGCTGTCATGGGTTTTTCCTATGGTAGTTCTATTGGTCCGCGCCTCGTTGAGATGCATCCGGATTGGTTTTCAGTATATGTTGGAGTCGGGCAAATGAGCAATGAGAACAATGAAAAGATTATCTACGATGAAGTCATGAAGCGTGCCCGCGCGAAAAATAACACAACGGTCATACGCCAACTTGATTCCATCGCACCATATCCTCCCACAAATCGCCGACCCAATTATCGCGAACTGAACATGATCCGCAGATATACAGCTCTTTTCGATGGTAATTGGTATGGGAAAAACAATCTCAATCTTTACTACGCACTACCTGCATGGGGACCGGACTATTCGATTGAGGAAGCTTCAAATGTCGGACCAGCCATGGCTTGGATGGGTCGTCATCTCGTCGACGGTGCGAATGGCGAACGTCCATACATCATTGAGAAGTTCCAAATACCGGTTATTATCCTAGGTGGACGTTATGATTTGATGACAACGTATGCCGGTGCGCGTGCATGGTTTGATAAAATCACTGCTCCCAAAAAGGAGTTTATTACTTTCGAACGCAGTGCACACTTCCTCATGTTTGAAGAACCCGGACGATTCCTTACGACACTTGTTCATACCGTACTTCCACTTGCAGGGGGGCAAGCAATCTTTGAGCAACGATAGAAAACATGATAACAAACGCTTTGTTCAAGCATACAAGACTCTCAGTCCGTAATAATTGTCATAGTTATATAGCACAGCGACATCTTCACGTTTTTTACGCAACCACTGTAGAAATAGTTGTCACACAATGCTCTTCAGTATCCTTTGTTGATAAGGAATAATGACGACCACCTCAAACTTGACGAACAAGTATCCTTGTTCTCTAGAAAATGAAGTGGATAGCTCTTCTGTATTTTGAATACAAATCCGAGACATGCACTTCTCGCTTTTCTTTCATATTACATCCTGTAATAAGCGCGAAACAATCGCTATTTTGGATAGTCAGTTGAAATTTTCTTCTCGTTTTTATACTGCACGCGCTATGGCTCAATCGCAACGGTATGACTTTATTGATATGCTTCGCGGACTTTCATGCATCTTTATGATTGAAACACATGTAGTGAATGCACTCATGTTGTCCGGGTATCGATATAATCCTCTTTTCTATGTATTGAATACCATCAATGGTTTTGTTTCTATTCTTTTTCTCTTTTGTGCAGGAGCAGGTTTTTGGATTGCCTCGGAACGAAAGTTTGAAGATTATCTGCATCTGCGACAACCCTTGCTTACATATGTCAAACGACTGTTATTTATTCTGCTGGTCGCTTATTGGTTAAAAATCCCTGAGTTTTCTATTCATAAAGTTCTCTCTGCCTCACCGGAAAAAATTATTCACTTTTTTTCTTGCGATGTCCTTGACTGCATCGTTGCCTCGTCTTTCCTCTCATTAGCTCTGCTCTTGTGTGTACGAAATTTGACCATGCTACGATGGCTGTACACGATACTTGCCTTGGTCATTTTTTTCGGATCGCAGTTTGTTGCCCACATCAATTTGACACAGGGTTTGCCGATATGGCTTGGGGGATTCGTTGCACAGCGTCCTGACTCTGCATTTGGCTTGATTCCATGGTCGGGATACTTCTTCTCAGGCATTGCATTAACAGCGTGGTTCTTTCATGCACATAACAAGCATCTCTTTGCACGGCGTACAGTTGTTGTCAGTGCAATTGCACTCGTCATCATTTTTGGTGACTTATGGTTGGATATTATTCCCGCTATGACACACCATGGCAATTGGTGGTATTGGTCACCCCTACATTTTGGTTTTCGCATTGCAGTAGTTGCCTTATTGTTTTGTGGATTATTTCTTTCTGAAGAAACTCTAAAAACCTCGCAGTGGCTTTCTTCCGCAAGCAGTCTCGTTAAAACAATTGGTCAAGAATCACTGTTTGTTTATGTCTTCCATTTGATGATTGTTTATGGTTCAGTCGTCAATCTTGGCATCGCATTTTTTGTTGGACCGAATCTTGATCCAATACCTGTTGCCCTGCTGACCGTCATTATCATCGGCTTGACAACTTACTGCACGCAATTATGGTTTACGGGTAAGCGTGCTCAGACTAATCACCCTAAACGTTTAGTTACATTATCCCTCGCTCTCTTCTTTACAATTTTTTTCATCATACCTAAACCCATCGTGGAAAAAGCAGAACTGTGGTTAAAAACGAATTTTCCACAGTCTTTTCAACCCAAACAGTAGGAACATCGATTCTTATCAGATATCCTTTTATTGATACTTATTTTATGGCAAAACATCGAAATCGTACTGATGATAAAGACATTCCCAAACTCAATGCTCAGCAAAGCAAGGAGCAGTTGCAGTTTCTTGTGCAGTTTTTACGACCATACCGTTGGCGGATCGTCATTGCACTGACTTTGCTCATTGCCAGTAGTGGTTTTTCACTTCTGTTTCCTGCTATCATCGGCAAACTTGTCGATGTTGTAACAAACCCTCTGTACAATGAATTTACCATCGAACAAATTGCGAGTGCCTTGGTAGGTGTTTTGGTGATTCAATCAGGTGTACGCTTCTATACGTCAACAACATTAGCAAGTATTACAGAACGTACTTTGGGCGATTTGAGAAGCGACTTATTTGGTCGAATCATTCGATTGCCCATGCGCTTTTTTGCCGAACGAAGAGTTGGCGAGTTGGCTTCTCGCCTATCGTCTGATTTGCAGCTCATTCAAGAAACATTCACATTTACTTTTTTGGAATTGCTACGCCAGTGTGTCTTTCTGATCGGTGGGATTGTCTTTATTGCATCGCACAGCTTGAAACTCACGGGCATGATTCTGCTTGTTGTCCCGGTCATGGTTGTTATCGGCATTTCGTTCGCTAAAGTCATTCGTAAATACTCAACGCAAGCACAAGATGCATTGGCACAAGCCGCAACCATTGTTGAAGAATCACTGCAAGCAATTGCCAGTGTGAAATCTTATGTCAATGAAGCCCATGAAACTGAACGCTACCAATCATCAATCCGTACAACAGTTGAGGTTGGGATCAAAGGTGCAAAAATCCGTAGTGGTTTTGTATCCTTCATCATCTTTGCCGTCTTTGGTGGTATTGCGGCAGTAGTATGGTATGGCGGCAGTTTGGTGCGTGAAGGTGTCATGAGTATTGGCGCACTGACATCATTCATGATTTATGTTTTTTTTGTTGCCGGCGCATTCGGCAGTTTTGCAGAGTTATTCGGTCAGATTCAACGTACACTTGGTGCTTCAGTGCGTGTTCGTGAATTGCTCAATGAAGTTCCTGAAACTGATCGTATAAGCCATAAACACACTACCCATCCATCGATACGTCGCCTTCATTCCCTTACAGCACATAATCTGAGTTTTACGTATCCAAATACAGAAAAACCAACATTGCATGATGTCAATTTTACCATTGCTAATGGTCAGCGTGTTGCGTTTGTGGGTGAAAGCGGTGCGGGTAAGAGTACAACTGCAGCGTTATTACAACGATTCTATGAACCGACTGCGGGAACACTGCTTTTTGATGGCATTGACAGTACAACATTATCTCTTGAAGAAGTCCGAACCAATGTAGGTATTGTTCCACAAGATATTGTCCTTTTTGGTGGAACGATTGCTGAAAATATTCGCTATGGCAAGCTTGATGCAACAGATGAAGAACTGTGGGAAGCCGCACGTCTTGCCAATGCGCAAGGCTTTATCGAACAATACCCCGACAAACTTCAAACAATCGTTGGAGAACGTGGTATTAAGCTCAGTGGCGGACAACGTCAGCGAATTGCGATTGCTCGTGCTATCCTCAAGAATCCCCCCATCCTCATTCTTGACGAAGCGACGAGTTCTCTCGATTCTGAAACAGAGTTTCTCATTCAACAAGCAATGGAAACACTCATGCAGGGTCGAACGACTATCATTATTGCGCACCGCCTCTCAACGATTCGTCGATGCGACTCAATTTTTGTTTTTCATCGAGGCAGTATTGTTGAAACAGGTAACCACGAGAATCTGATTGCACAACCTGAAAGCATTTATGCTCGGCTCTGTGCCTTACAATTTGGGCAAGAGCGATAAGCTTTGCTGTGTTACTCGCATTTACTCTCTATTCTCAGGAACAGAGTCTTGAACATTTTTCAATACCAAGGCACCTGAATTTCCTGACTCAAAAATAAATTCTTTAAAAACACGGTCTGTATATCGCCATACTTCACGACGCACATTGTTAGGTAAAATGCGGCTCTCAACGGATGACGGCTTGCCATTTAGGATATAGACGCGACCACGATCGGTACGTGCGCCATCTGCGACACCTACACCGGCAAATGCAAAATAAGCGTAGTCAGCACGAGCAAAATATTCCGACATATCCTCGTTGAATGCCGTTTCAGGTGTAGGATCGCGTTGTGCCCAGTATGTTTCAAACTTTTTACGCGCGTCAACTGTTCCGCCTGCAATCATCTCGCGCGTTGCCGCATCATTCAGTAAATATCGCATAAGACCTAAACTGTAGTCCAAATCACGCAATGATAATGGCTTAGTCGACCACTGTACAACAAACTTACTACGCAGAGTATCACCAAACTGACTAACCGCAAGCAAGCGATAATTCCCCTCTTGGCATGAAGAAGCATCAAAATCAAGAAGACCAATCATGTTACTGCCGCCTTGCTCAAGAAGCACAGTGTTAGGTTCGCCGCTTCGAGAAGCTGATTGTACAACGAGATGCTTTTCTTCTACCATCATTGATCCGACGATACCTCCGCCGCTTTGCACATAACTTGCTTCATCTTTAACAGTATCGGGGTATATAGTATAATTCCATTCTCCGGATTGATACATGCTTGGCAAGAAACACAATAAGCGTGCATGTGAACCAAAGCTTACAGTATCATTGAGCATTGTTCCTTGCTGAAAAGCAAAAGCTTTTCCTGACTTAGCATCATAGGTGGACTGTTTATCCGAGAAAGCAAGAATACTGATTGTAGAATCTCCCGATAATATACGTTTGGTCAGGTAACGATAGCGCGTTGTTTTAAGACGATTTGTTGCTTTCGAAATGTCAACAACAAGAGCAACACTCGAGCTTGGCAATGAAAACGAGCGAATGCCAACATAAAAATTTCGCTTAGAACGAGCTTTGTCCAGACTGGCAATAAAAACTGTGTCGACTATTTGTTGCGTTTGATATGTGATACCATCTTTTCCAACCACTTCAAGAGTAATAGTCAGTGGTGCCATGAGATCATCACTTTTCATACCTGCTTTTGCCGGTACACGCGTAAAGAAAAGCATATCATAGCGAATACGATATTGTACGACCGCAAGTAAAGAATCATCATTGGTTGTTTTCGTCAAACTAACATTGGAGGTAAATGGCAAAGTAAACTCATTCGTAAAAAGGGAACGAGTTTGTCCGGCATCTTGTGCATATAGCCTGTTGAATACAGCACATAAAAGCATACCTATAACAAACAACAGCACAAGGCGACTACCATGACGATTATTCATACAATTCGGACTCATAGTTGATATTCCTCAAGAAAATGTTGCAGGATAACGCAAGCGGCTATCATATCTTTAGTACCTTTTGTTTCTCGTTTTTTCTTTTTCATTCCGACACTATGCATTGCCTGAAATGCATGGCGCGTCGAGAATGATTCATCAAATCGTACAACCGCAATGCTACTATTTTTTTCGATAAGAAGCATTTCTAACCGCAAAGCAAATTCTTCCGCAAAAAGGGTCATTGCCGATGGTGTACTACGCTCCGGTATGCCCATAACGATAACAGCGACATCATTTTGTCGAGCAAGATGGACGATTGTTTCCTCTGCATGAGTATCCATCGCCAACACCTCAAGGGGCGATACGGTAATGTGTAGAGCATCGCACAAAGCAATACCAATGCGCTTCATGCCGGGATCAACTGCCATGACCCTTTTGTAATGGGCTTTGGCACGAATATCGTCGTGTGTATGTTGTTGTGCCATTGCTTCTTGATCGTTCGAAATGAAACTATGCTTTTCAGGAATATGGACTATGTTTACGGCAATCCATCAAGAGTTTGCTATTCCGAATTACCTGACTCCACAGGGATGTACTCCGGTGTTGACTGCTGATTTTGCCTCTGTGCGACACGTTTGTAAATAGGTAATAATCGCAATGTTACTTTTGTACTCACCGGTACCTCTCCTTCAACACCCTCTCGCAGCCGTACATTCTGAATCATAGAAGGAGACTCATATTTCAGTGCCGGCAGGCGCATTTTTTTTGCATCGCGAGCATTATGTTTACGAATACATTCTCGCACGATACGAGTGCCGGTGCCGGTACCTCCCTTGCGTTGGTTTTCCGTTACAATTGCCCCGCGATTAAGTTTATTGAGCGTTTCTTTTTTGATACCTTCACCGGTATCACCAAGTTCGAATACTAAGCAATAAGGATAGGTAGATTCTTTATACACCTTCAAACAAAGTGTATGACGTGCGATTTCTTGTTTCTGGGTTTGTGCAATAGCACGCAAGCTATTGCTAATCATATTACGAAGAGCACTATTGATGTTATGTGGATAGCAGAGCACTACAAGATTTGGTGTAACATCAACAACAAAACGTATTGAGCCGTCATAATAGCTTGGACCGAGGTCGTCCATAATGGATTCACATAAGATTTGTATATCTGTTTCCGTAGGTACATCAACTTGTTTTCCGGCAAGGATTTTCCAGTCTTTCACTCGCTCTGACAGATTACGTGCCTGCACCGAAATGATTTTCATGGCATCACGCAACTGAGTAACATTGACCGTCTCCGAAGCAATAATTCGTTGTAAACGTTCTGTTGCCATAGTGATGGTTGCAAGGGGCGTTTGCATATCATGAGCTATACTCCATGATATTTCGACTTCTTTTTTTTCACGCTCTTCTGTAACATCACGCCCAATCAACAAGACACCGCGTAAGTGATTACCAAATGATGTAATCGGGCTAACCGTACAATCATAGACACGCAAGACTTCTTCCTGTTTATCTGCACTAAGTTCGATATGCTCAATATCATCCGTTACATTCTGATTTTCACGAAAGCATTGTTCAATCATAGCGGCAATTTTTTTTCCGGTTTGATCTAAATTCAGCGAGGATAATTTACGTCCTTGCAGGGCAATGACATCACTTTTGACTAAAAGCTCTCGTGCTTTTGCGCTCTCGAATGTTACACGACGATTTGTATCTATCACCAGTGTAATCGGAGCCGATGGCGTTTTTATAATAGCATAACTAATACGGCGGTATTGACGTAGTTTTTGCACCACAACGACAAAGACACCAAGCATAATCGAACCAAGAATCCAATATCCCATCTTACTCACAATGTTTTTCAACCAATACCAACGATGGAATGTCCGCTGATACAACACAGCATACTCGATACCGTTGCGAGTTTCGATATCAATGTAGCAATCACCGAATATTCGACGACCTGTACGATTTACTAATGATGATATATCATGATCACCGGAAAAAGAAGTTGTCATATCAATACTGTTTACTCCTGATCCCGACTTATCAATTTCTGTCCAGCCATTAATAAATCGTACGACAACACCGTTTGGTGACTGCATAAAACCAAGTGGATAAGCCAACATACCCAACGACATAGAGGAAGAATTTCCTGATATGCCCCCTCTTTGCGGTGTCATAATTTCCGTTGCAAGTCGGGCACCACGCGCAGTAATGACAATATGATGTAACAGTGTTTTTTCATCTGTACTCCCCCACCAGACAGCTGATGGTGATTCTGTAAGCATGGTGTCTGCCTTGAGCTTGTTTTCTTGATACAGCAAAGCACGAGTACGCAAATTGGTCGGAACAATCATTCCAAACTGACCATGGTGCAACGGTACAATAGTTGGAGTCGTATCAGCATTCAGGCGTGATGGAGGCATTACCGATATCGCCGAGTTTTGTTCGAGTATGTTTAACCAATAGTACTGCCCCACTTTGGTCAAAAATGGGAGACATGGCATAAGCAGTTCCGAAGATGTTGGTATTGCAACGACATTCTGCTCGACAAGTTGAGAACGCCAACTTTGTTCTCCCAATTTATGTAGTTGATACAATGTTCGCTCCAAACGGATGTAAACATTATTAGGCGAAGAAACAACCATTTGAACATCGCTATATGAGTGTGTTGCAGACTCAAGTACACAATCAGCAAGTAATCCTAATGATGCAGAATAAACTTTTGCTCGAACTGCCATGCTGTCAATACTCAACACAACATACTCTTGCTTGTCAAGCGGCAAGACACTCATAATTGTTGTTTTCAGGAACTTTAACGTATCTAATCCTACAGCATATTGTCCGCTTTCTTTCAATGTGTCGATATGTATATCTGCATCATGCGGTAAACGATTTGTGTAGCAGAGCACCAAAGTGCCATTACCTGCTGATTTTTTGATACCACTGTCAATATTCTCTTGAAGAACAGTAAAGCCTCCTTGTGCTTGCTCGGCAACACGATGATATGAGTACGGATAGTACTCACCTTCATATCCTTTGAGCATATATATTGCAATACCGAGCACCATGAGATACGGTATAATCACAACAAAAAGGATACGCCGTAGAAATCGTATAAATCGTAGGAGAAGTGCTTTCATAATGCGCTACTATCGACATCATCAGGAAGAAGAATACTGCACACACAATATGCCGCCACGCCCTGCTGTGCTCCAATCGCATCGAGTTTTTCATTAGTGGTTGCTTTCAGTGAAACTCGTTGCAGAGGCAGTTGACATACCTTTGCAATATTTTCACGAATTGCTTGTTTAAACGGTAGGACTTTTGGTTTTTCGAGGACAAGTGTTGCATCAATATTTTGCAAACGCCCGCCATACTGGGCTACAATTCGAAGAACTTGCTCTAAAAGAAGAACACTTGATATACCTTTCCATTGTATATCCGTATCAGGAAAATGTTCGCCAATATCACCGGCACCGACTGCCCCAAGCAGTGCGTCGCATACAGCATGAAGCAAGACATCGCCATCACTGTGTGCTATTGGACCAATCTCTTCCGAGACAACAATACCTCCAAGAGTGAAGCGACGACCAGCTTCTAAACGATGTATATCAAAACCTAAACCAACAACTGTCATCATAATGTCACGGAAAAAAATTGAGAATGCTCTCAAAGAAAATGAATCTGCAAACAACAAACAAAATGTACTTTACCTTCGTATTCTTGTAATGATATGCAACGAACATAGCCAATTTTTTGAAGGCACAAATACAGACAATTTCATTGGCGTATTTCCTTGCGAATTTTCCCACTTTGTAGCTTTATGAGTAAGGAACCTATTCTTAGTGTCTCGGATATTACCCGTGCAATACAGCAAACATTCGAGCAAAGTTTTGATACTATTGTCATGCAGGGTGAAATATCCAATTATAAGCATCATGCATCGGGTCATCGATATTTTACTCTCAAAGATGCAACAGCACAATTAAGTGCAACAATGTGGCGCAATACACCACTGCATTTTCAACCTCGTGATGGCATGAGTGTCATTGTTTCGGGAAAAATCACAATGTATCCGCCACAGGGAAAAGTACAGATTGAGTGCCGCACGATGCGCCCGATTGGTCAAGGTGATTTATATGTAGCATTTGAAGAATTAAAGCAAAATCTTGCTCGGCTAGGGTATTTCGATCAAGCTCGCAAACGCCCACTCCCTGTCTTTCCGGCAACGATTGGTATCGCCACATCAGCATCGGGAGCAGCACTTCGCGATATTCTTGCAACACTGAAACGAAGAATGCCTTTGGTATCAGTCATCGTTCGCCCAACCATTGTGCAAGGTGAAGCCGCTCCACTTGACATTGCTCATGCTATTGCTGATCTCAATGAAGCACACTGCGATCTTGCTATTGTTGGTCGCGGTGGTGGCAGTATTGAAGATCTCTGGGCATTTAACACGCCGATTGTTGCAGAAGCAATCTATCAATCTGCCATTCCCATTATCTCGGCTGTCGGACACGAAACCGATGTTACCATCGCAGACTTTGTTGCCGATGTTCGTGCGGCTACCCCAACAGCCGCAGCAGAACTTGCTGTGCGCGACATACAAGAAATTGACGAAAATCTTCGCGCTACCGAACATCATCTTTTGCAAATGTTTCAGCGCATTCTTCGAGATATGCGCCAACGCCTACTCTATGCAGAAAGCCGTACCAATATTCGCCTTCTTCAACGTACCATGACACAGCATCAACAAACACTTGACCGTTGGAGTGATACACTAACGAGCACACTGCGTCGTGCTGTCGATGAACGTACAGTACAACTCTCAGCCAAACATGCACAACTTTCAGCACTTGCCCCCTTGGCACCACTTCAACGTGGCTTTGCCCTCATCGAACGAAATGGAACAACACTATCAACAAAGGATTCACTGACACCCGAAGACACCATCACGATTCGGCGTGCAAATGACACAAGTACGGCAGTTATTCTTACGACTGTGCAATCTCTCTCTACGACCAATAACAATGGGTAAACTCACGCTTTATCTGCGAGGGCTTACCCATGTCACTGTTGATCGTATGTATGCGTGTGATCTCTATTTGTTCTACTCTTCGTCTTGACGAAGTTTTTCCAACACAGAGAAATCCTCGAGTGTTGTTGTATCGCCCGACACAGCATTACCCGATGCTATTTCACGAAGCAGTCGGCGCATGATTTTGCCACTACGCGTTTTCGGAAGCATTTCGGTAATGCGAATTTCATCGGGTTTCGCAATAGGACCAATTTCTTTGCCAACATGATTTCGTAATTCCTCTTTCAATTCCGTCAGCATCATTTTAGCAGCATCAACATTACTTCGCAATACTACAAAAGCAACCAAAGCATTGCCCTTAATGTCGTCAGGACGCGCTACGACAGCCGCCTCAGCAACATACTTGTGCGACACAAGCGCGCTCTCGACTTCAGCAGTACCCAAGCGATGACCGCTGACATTCACAACATCATCGACACGCCCCATCACCCAAATGTAACCATCTTCATCACGGCGCGCACCATCGCCGGTGAAGTAATACCCCTTTTGTTTTTTGGTTTGTGGAAAATCACTCCAATAGGTTTTCTTGTAGCGCTCATCATCACCAAAAATCGTTCGCAACATTGCGGGCCAAGGATGCTTCACCACTAGGTAGCCACCTTCGTTTGGATTGCACGGTGTTCCGTCTTTACGCACGACATCCGCCATGATACCGGGCAGTGGCAATGTCCCGGTACCGGGTTTGAGCGGTGTTGCACCCGGAAGAGGTGAAATCATCATGCCTCCGGTTTCTGTTTGCCACCACGTATCGACAATCGGACATCGCTTACCACCGACAATCGTATAATACCACATCCATGCTTCAGGATTAATTGGCTCACCGACACTACCCAACAAACGTAAAGACGATAGATTATGCTTGATAACATGCTGATCACCTGCTTTCATAAAGGCGCGAATCGCTGTTGGTGCTGTATAAAAAATCGTAACCTTATGACGCTCGATCATATCCCAAAAACGATTGGGTGCAGGTGTCATAGGGGCACCTTCGTACATAAAGACTGTAGCTCCATTCATCAACGGACCATACACTACATAGCTATGTCCGGTAATCCAACCAATATCAGCAGAACAGAAATACATGTCTTCATCGCGCAGATCAAATACCATTTTGGTTGTGTATTTCACTTGTGTCAGATAACCACCGGTAGTATGATATATACCTTTGGGTTTACCCGTCGAACCACTCGTATAAAGAATGAAGAGAGGATGCTCTGCATCAAGTTTTTCTGCAGGACAATCTGCGCTGACCGCCTGCATACGCTCATGCCACCAATGATCACGCCCCATAGTCATTTTTGTTTCGATCTGTCCTCGCTTATACACAACAACATTTTGTACTGTCGGCGTTTGCTCTAAGGCAGTATCAACTGCGGGTTTCAACGCAATGAATTGCCCTCTGCGCCATGCACCATCTTGCGTGATCACACACACTGCTTTGGAATCATTGATGCGTTCGCGAAGTGCATCAGCAGAAAATCCACCAAAGACAACATTATGCGTTGCTCCAATACGCGCACATGCAAGCATGGCAATAGCAGCTTCGGGATTCATGCCCATGTAAATGGCAACGACATCTCCTGCTTTGACGCCAAGTGATTTCAGCACATTTGCAAAGGAACATACTTCTGTATGCAATGCCTGATATGTCAAAATGCGCTGATCGCCCGGCTCGCCTTCCCATACGATTGCGGCTTTGTTGCGCCGCCATGTCGAAAGATGTACATCAAGAGCATTAAACGACGCATTAATTTTTCCACCTACAAACCACTGAGCAAATGGCAATTTCCATTGCAATGCTTTTGACCATGGCTTAAACCATGTAAGCTCTTTCGCTCGATCTTCCCAAAATTTCACAGGGTCTTGTTCGGCATTGCTACGAATTTTTTTCAATTGTTGAAATGAACCGATATGCGCTTGACGAGAAAATTCTTGTGCAGGCGCGAAGATGCGT
>DHLT01000163.1:15133-20417 GCA_002405405.1 Ignavibacteria bacterium UBA4661
CGAAGATGCGTGTTTCGTGCATCATCGAAGAAATACTGTCGGCTGATGTCGGTGACAGTGGTACTTTTTTACTTGCGGATGTTTTCTTCGCCGATACTGACTTTTGAGGTACCATTGTCTTTTTACTTGAGATTACCTTTTTACTTGATGTTGTTCTCTTGCTCGGTACTGACTTTTTGATCGCCGTTACCTTTTTGGTTACCGCTGTTGGAGAACTCGTGTTTCCTTGCTTTACAGATTGCTTCTTTGCAGGTTGTGCAGATACCGTTTGAACGGCTTTGGATTGTTTCTTGAGTGTGGGCATAGAACAAAAAAGACGATAAAGAAGATGTTGAGAAAATACGATGAAAAACATTGAACAATGAGTTTTTGAGCACGACATACCATATTAACCAATTTTCGTCATTCGATGAAGCATGAGTCTAAGTATTGCAAAATTTTGCTACAAGTACAAGGGGTTGTAAATTCCCGATGCAGTATAAATCATTCCTCCCTCAAAGAGGACACACATAGACCACCCACACTGAAAAAAATCGCGCTGTTGCAGTTGTAGCGCGTAAGGTTGTGGTGTTGGTGTGCGTTGTACTCTTTTACTCATTGTTATTCCGTGCATCATGCAAAAATTTTCTCAAGATGGTGATCCGATCATCGTTCGGCGTGAAAAACAATCACGTTCAACTCAAGGGCAGAGTCCGAATGCTTCGGCACACACTACCAAACATTCATCGCCACAGTCCGAAGGTCGTCCACAACGCGACCCTGCACAACGCACACGCAAACCGGTACAAGAACAATCTTCCGAGCCTGCTCCGAATCCTCACGACCACAAGCGCAGACGACAAATTGTCGGACTCACTCTGGCGGTACTGGGTGTTATTCTGATGATCGCCTTGCTGTCGTATTCCCGCATGGATGATGCAAATGCATCATTATCCCTGCGAGAATTTATTGGTCTTTTTCGCGGTGATGAAGCTGTACGCCTGAAAGCAGAATCCGTGCATAATCTTTTGGGAATTTTTGGTGCCGTTCTTGCTCATTTTTTCTTCAACAATACTATAGGTTTTTCTGCTTTGCTCCTGCCTATTCTCCTTTTTGTGTGGAGCAAGCATTTGTACAAGGATACACTGCATGATCGACTCTATGTGGCTTCGATGCTTGCACTGGCACTTGGTATTGCGACAGCCGCAGTCATGGGAACCATTCAAAAAATTTCCTGGATGCCGGAACTTGGTCCCGAGTGGAGCGGTGCAGTAGGACAATTCCTTGCCTCTATCTTCACACAGCTTCTTGGCAAGGTTGGTGCACTTGTCGTGTTTTTTACCGCAATGATCGTTGCACTGATATTGGGAATTGATCTCGCCCTTGAAAAATCTCTTCTGCGTTTACAATTAGAAATTGCAAAGCTTCGCGATCGGTGGGATAATCGCACAAAAACTCATATTCATTCTTCTGCACATGACGACCATGACGATGCCCCGTACGATGAAGATGTGCAAACGCCTTCTGTACCCATAACACAGCAACCCAAAACTCAAGAGCGCACGACCACCGAACGTGCAATCGAGCCTGCACGTATCATTCGCCGTAATGCCGAAAAACAAGGGACAGCAGGAGATCTCGACGATATTGTTCAGAAATATGAGCAGGCACCACACCGGATGCAAACAACTCCACAAGGTCAAGTACCAGTGGTGGATTCACCTCCTCCAATACAGCAAGCTGCAATTGCTATTCAACGTCCTATACAAGAACCTAACAGACAAGAATTCAACAAGCAAGAACCAACTACTTTTGTCCAGAACGATCAATCAAGCCATATCTCAAAAGAACAATCCGATATTCGAGCAAAGTCGGTAGAGTCAGATGCTCATGCAATAGATGATCCTATCGTACCAACATCTCTTACCCGAGCAAAAGAAACGCATGGTTCAACACATGAACAAAAAACACAGAGCCCATCGCAACAAGCATCAAATGCACGTCCGCTGACTTTGACCGTACAAGAGCAAGAAGAAGAAGAAAAAAGCAATGATCGTGTTCTGCTCAACACGGTACCGGCGATTGAAGAAATTCATTATGTGCCGCCAACGATTGATTTGCTCATCGAAGAAGATGAAACCAATGCCGTTGATGATGAAGAATTGAAACACAATGCACAAGCACTGCAAGAAAAACTCCGCACCTTTAAAATCGAAATCGAAGATGTGCAGGTTACACCGGGTCCTGTTGTAACACAGTATGAATTTGTTCCTGCCGCAGGTATCAAAGTATCGCAAATCGAGAATCTCTCCGATGACATTGCCCTTGCGCTAAAAGCACGCGGCATTCGAATCATTGCACCTGTTCCCGGACGTGGCACCGTAGCAGTAGAAATTCCTAACCACAAACCTTCGATTGTGCGTTTTAGTAGTATTCTCCGTTCACCGAAATTCAAAGACAATAGTTTCAAATTACCCTTGGCATTAGGCAAAACGATTGCAGGCGAAGTGTATTGCGCTGACCTTGCAAAAATGCCTCACTTGCTGATTGCAGGTTCGACCGGCTCCGGGAAATCTGTAGGTATCAATACGATTATCTGTTCGTTGATTTATCGTATGCACCCCAAGGATTTGAAGTTCGTGATTATCGACCCGAAAAAAGTGGAAATGACACCGTATCGCCCGCTCATTAAGCACTTCTTGGCGGTATCACCCGATATCAATGAACAGATTATCACAACTCCGCAAAATGCTGTAATTGTTCTCAAAGCAGTCGTTGTTGAAATGGAACGCCGCTATGAAGTTCTCTCGAAAGTTGGACAACGCAATATTGCGGATTACAACCAAAAAGTTGCCGAAGGAAAGTTCCGCGATACGACTGAAATGGTTCATCGTGAGATGCCATACATCGTAGTCGTGATTGATGAATTGGCAGACTTGATGATGACTTCCGGGAATGATGTCGAAGAACCGATTGTGCGCATTGCCCAGCTTGCACGAGCAGTGGGTATTCATCTTGTTATCGCCACACAACGCCCATCAGTGGATGTCATTACGGGGATTATCAAGGTGAATGTTCCGGCACGTATAGCGTATGCTGTTGCTTCTAAAATTGACTCACGCACGATCCTCGACACCAGTGGTGCAGAACACCTGATCGGCAATGGTGATATGCTCTGCCTGACCAGTGCAAGCCCCCTGCCCCAGCGTTTGCAGAATGCGTATCTCAGCACAGACGAAGTCGAGGCAATCACCGAACATATTGCAAATCAAAAAGGATATTCCCAACCCTATACCCTACCAAGTATTGCCACGAAAAATGCACGGGGCGACAGTGGCGATATAGATGATCGTGATGATTTGTTTGAAGAAGCGGCGCGCTTAGTGGTGCGCCATCAGCAAGCATCTACTTCGCTTGTGCAACGTAAACTCAAGGTCGGCTATTCGCGTGCGGCACGCATTATCGATCAACTCGAAGAAGCGGGCATTTTAGGACCATTCGATGGAAAAAACCCACGTGAAATTATGCTCGATAGCGAAAGCGAATTGGAAGCGTATTTGTAGATAAGATAGTCTCACTGAGAGAAATCAATTCCTCCATAACAACAAGCTTGATCCTGCTTTTCCTGCAAAAGTAGTTGGGAATGGCGTACACACATAAATAAAAGAGTGGCACATAGCTTTGCTATCAGTCATACGCTAAACATAGCGTTCATTGTTTTACAAGAAAACATGGCACGTACAGTAGTATTTTTGTAATGAAATAGTATCTTGCAATCACCAACACTTCTGACACCATAGACACCAACGTTATGGATACCATACTCATGACTTACCCTTTGCAACATCGCCCTTTGTGTCAATACTTCCCTCGCCTTCGACAGTGTTGTTTCACTCTGATGTTCTTCTGTGCAATCAATTATACACTTGCTCAGACAACTTTTTTTGATGGCTGTCGTACGGCTCAACTCGTTGGCTCTGTGTACAAGTGCTCTTCATTGGCAAACAATGGCGACACGGTCTATGCTTCAAGCTATGGTTGGGGAATGTTTCGCTCAATAGATTATGGTTGGACATGGCAACCTCTCAATAATGGCATTGACGATCCCTTTATGAAAGGGGTTGTCGTTGTCAATGGCGAAGTCTATGCTTACTCAAGTAAAGCGTATCGCTTGAATACAACAACATTGGCATGGGAGGCAGTGCAAAAAGCAGGTATAAGTATGCAACAAGTTGTTGGCGATGGGCAGTACTGGTATGGCATTTCTCAAAAACAACTCTTTCGATGGCGAGCAAATGTGTTTTCGCAAAACGATGTTGATACGGTGTATAGCATTACGCAAAAATTTCAGACATCATTGTTGCAAGGTGATTTTACAGGGCTGTACGCACAAACTCGTAACGATGCTCATAGCACATATACTCCAAAAGGTTTATATGCGGTTACATTTCAATCATTACCCAACACTAATGGTATCGATACCGTCTTATTTTATTCTGCGGATCAGGGCAGGAATTGGCGTGTGTTCTTGACATACAAATACTCTGAGATTCAATCCAATGGCAGTGTATATTATTATCCTCGCTCACGATTGGCAAATGTGCAAATGATGGACTCCAGTATTTTTTTATCACGACGGATAGATACAGTTGATCGTTCTGCAGGTTTTCTCATGACTTGTAATGCCGGAGCATCTTACACACGTGTGGCTCCACTATGGGGAGGATCAAACTCGATAGCTGTCATTGGCGATACCATAGCATTCTTTGCATCGCAACTTGATGGAGATTTTCCCTGCACTTTTTGTTTTAGTTCAGCTCTTTTCTGCACAGGAGGAGCAGTTGGTCTTCAAAAGGCGACAGCGTCTTCAATGTCCGATTGCTCAGAATACTACACACCTGGTCGTTTCATGAGCGTCATTGCTAACCCGATTGTAAAAACAAGCAAGGGCTATTTACTGAAATAGGATTTTCTTGGTTTGACGGCAATGCCATTCAGTAGGTTGTCAAGTTCTCAAATGGCTTTTCTCCCCAACTTAGCCCCCGTACGTGCTACCAGCACCACCTATGATTATGGCACTGCTCTCGACATACAAATTACCCCCAACCCTGCGATGTCTGAGATCGAGATTCAACTACCTGCACAAAGTAGCACCACCTACCGCATTGATATTTTTGATACGCAGGGACATACCGTGTATAGCCACGAGGATTTTCGAGCTCCGCAAGGACAAGCACTGCGCGTACCTGTGCAGAGTTGGTCGCCCGGCGCATACTATGTGCGTATCACCACGCCCAAAGGTATC
>DHLT01000163.1:20576-21160 GCA_002405405.1 Ignavibacteria bacterium UBA4661
GCCCAAAGGTATCAGTATGCAGAAAATGATGGTGGTGCGATGATGTACATGTACAAACAACAAGGGGGCTTCTCAGCCCCCTTTCTGTATCTTTCACTATGACTGTTAAAACCACCCTACTTATTCCACGATAATCTCTACGCGCCGATTTTTCTGTCGTGCTTCTTTCGAGTTGCCCTGCACAGCGGGTTCTGATTGTCCTTTGGCAATAATGGTAATTTTTTCGGTATCAACACCGACTTCTTCCATAGCATGTTTTGCCGCTTCGGCACGTTTACGTGATAATGTCAGATTGTACCGCTTGCTTCCGCGATCATCGGTATGCCCAATAATCGTAATGCGTTTCGCCAGCATGTACTGATCCATCACGGCACACATGGTTTCGCGTTGCGGACGAGGCAGTTTAGCACTGCCACTTGGGAAATACACATACTTCGTCGTTTTCTCTTTCTGAAAATCGAGTACAATCGTCGTATCATGCGAAGCGAAACACTCTACCACACGCGAATTTCCTTGCGGTGATGTTGCAACAACTTCCAGCACATCTGTGCTCTTTGGTATGGCACACACAAATGTTTGGGCGC
>DHLT01000163.1:21294-21588 GCA_002405405.1 Ignavibacteria bacterium UBA4661
CACACACAAATGTTTGGTCGTCACCAAAAGCATCGGCTTGTGCGATAATTTCCTGTGTTTCTTTGTTGCGCACTTGCACCACAAACATTGTAGAATCATTAGTTTCCTGCGATGCACGAAGAGTACCCCGTATCATGCTCACTTTGCCGGGTCTCTGCTCTTCAGCCAAGACAAAACGATACACTCCCGCGCCAATCTCAACACTATCCGTTGAGATAAAAACACCTTCTGTTCCATCGGGCAAAAGATCAAATGAACTATCCTCACCACGACTATTGATGCGCGCTCCTAAGT
>DHLT01000032.1:0-4273 GCA_002405405.1 Ignavibacteria bacterium UBA4661
TCTTTGCATTCTTTGGCTTGGGCTATCGTTCATTTTTCGGTGAAAAAATTTGGAAAATTTTCCCACTGTTTTCTAATCTTAAAGACTCTTTCTTATCTCGACCGAGTGATACAACGCATCCGCTTGCCACGCGAAAACGGTGGGTAGAGTTTTATGAACCGGCAACACGATGGCTGCAAATAGAGTGCTTTCCGACAACCTTTGGTTTTACATTTAACTTGGTTGATGTTTCTAAGGAGTTTCAGCAAAATGAGAAAATAGGTATCCTTTCCTCAGTGGCGATGAATAGTTTGAGCTCGATCATCATTACTAATAAAGAGGGATATATTGAGTGGGTGAATAAGGCATTTGAAACTATTACAGGTTATACGATTATTGAGGCAATCGGTAAAAAGCCCGGTGATTTATTGCAAGGCAAGAATACCGATCCTGAAACTGTCAATGCTATTCGACTTGCTTTGAAAGAAAGGAAGCCCTTTGTCGGGGAAATTCTTAATTACCATAAGACTCACTATGAATATTGGGTACGACTTGAAATCGATCCTGTTTTTGATGATGAGGGGAAACTCCTGAGATTCATTTCTGTGCAAGTCGATACTACAGAATATCATCGGAATGCTGAGTTGCTTGCTTCTTATAATGAGCGACTCGAAGAAAAGATTACGGATCGTACGATTGAGATTCTCAGAAAAAATCATGAATTGGAAGCGGCATTAGAGCGTATGGCGGAATTAAGTCAAGAGCAAGATGATATTCTTGCCCTTGTCGCACATGATTTGAAAAATCCTTTGACAAGCATCATGTTGAATTGTTCGCTTTTACGTCGGCAACCATCTGCAACCAGTGATAGTAAGGTTACAAAATATCTGGATTCCATCGAAAGAACATCGGAACGCATTGATCATATTATCAAGTACATCCTAAGCTCCTATCAACGATCCAATGGTACAAACCTTGCGAGAATGCAATCAACAATTTGCAATCTTAGCGAGACGGTAACTTCTGTTGCTAAAGAATTTGAGCTTCTTGCTATTGCTAAAGAAATTCGATGTGAGGTTAACATTCAAAACAGTGCAACATATACGATTACAGATCAAAATGCTGTTTTGCATATTCTGGAAAATTTACTTTCCAACGCAATCAAATACGCACCTAATAATAGTATGGTTACTGTAGGAATTTATCCTGCAGATACCTATGAGGGATATATTGCAATTTTTGTACGCGACCAAGGTCCCGGATTTACTGCTGATGACAAAACAAAACTTTTCAAGAAATTTCAACGTCTCAGCGCAAAACCAACCGGAGGGGAACACTCAACAGGATTAGGATTGTCCTTAGTTAAAAAATTAGTACGGGCAATCCATGGCGAAATATTTTTGAATGATACATACACCCAAGGCGCAGAATTTGTTTTATGCGTACCTTGTAATATCTTGCGTGAGGAAGTCGCTGAACTTGGTCATATCGCGCCATAAAACTTTTCCCCACAACTTTTTAATACCTTGCAAACGCCATGGATACCTCCATATCACTCTCTGCGACACAATGCGGTGTCATCTTGCATGAGCTTGCTCGGCATATGAGAGATGCTTTTTTTGTGATGGATAGTTCTTTGCGTTATTTGTTTTGGAATCAAGCTTCTGAAAAAATAACAGGAATATCTGCCGAGCACGCCATTGGTAAATCATTGGATGAATTATTCCCTGAAACAGATGCAATCCAGCGTGCTAAGTAGTTATATCGTCACGTCATAAAGACAGAGCAACGTGGAGAACTGCGCGAATTCGTCATACTGCATGGTGAACAGTATTACTTCGATATTATTGCCTTCCCGATTGACCATATTGGGATTGGTGTATGCGTTACTGACCTGACAGCTGTTCGTGCAATCGAAGATGAACGGAGTAAGGCACAAAAATCACTCGATGAAGTAAACTCAATCAATGCAGTCTTGGTGGAGCAGATCGAAGAGGAAAGATTACGATGGGAATTTGCATTGAAGGGGAATCGTGACGGGGTATGGGATTGGAATGCTGTAACGAATGAAGTATTTTTTTCGCAACAATGGAAAGCTACACTCGGCTATAAAGAACACGAAATAGGAACAACACTCGAAGAATGGTCTTCGCGTGTGCATCCTGAGGATTTACCACATGCTCTCGAGTCAATCCGATGCTATTTTGACCCGCAAACAGAGTATTATGAGAGCGAGCATCGAATGCGTAAAAAAAATGGTGAGTATATATGGATACTAGACCGAGGCAAAATAGTCTCGCGTTTAGAAGACGGAAGTCCATTGCGTGTTGTTGGTACGCATACGGATATTACTTCGTTTAAGGCATTGGAAAAAGAACTCGAAGAAAAAGAGCGGTTTATTTCCAAGGTAAATGAAATTGGTAAAATGGGCGGATGGTGGGTTGATCTTGCTACAGATGAAGTACGCTGGACGAAAAGTATGTATGCCATTCATGAGCTTGATGAAAGTATCCATCAGCCTACACGTGAGGATGGTATGAAGTATTTCCCTCCGTCTTCGGCAGTATTGCTCATGGAGGCATTTGATAAGTCTGTTGCAGAGTGTACCGGATTTGATATGATAGTCCCTTTTATTACTGCGAATGGCAATGATCGATGGGTACGCATAGTGACAGATCCAATATGCCACAATGGTGTGTGTACTTCCGTACAAGGGATATTGCAAGACATTACTATACAACATGCACAAAAGCGAAAAATTGAGTCGATGAATAGTCTGCTGGAAAGTGCAAAAAAGGACTTAGAGATAAAAGTTCAACATCGCACACGACAGTTGGAATTAACAAATTCGCAACTCCATCAGGCAATTGTTCAGAAAGAGAAGCTCTTGACATTTATTAGTCATGAATTTCAAACACCATTGCATATTATGTCACTGGCATTGCAATCGATGGATGGTACACTAGAACTTCCAAACCCGAGGAATAAAGAGTCCAAATTCAATGCGATAACGAAGCAGATTCTCCATCTGAAAGACCTTACGCATCAACTTATGTACCTGAATAAGGCAGAGATAGGTAATAGCAACGATATCCCATCGTTGTATACTACCGTGAAGGTTGGTGAATTATGTCGGCAAGCAATTTCATATTGTCAAGATGTTCTCAATATCGGTGAGGAAGCACAAAAAGACTCGCCTACTATCATGTTGCAAGAACACAATGAAGATATTCGTATTCATGTTGAACGACATCTTGTTTTTCAAATACTTGCTCATATCCTGCAAAATGTTGCCCGCCATACAAGTGCTCAGGGTGTAATGAACCTGCTATATGCTTATGATGCAGTCATGAGAAAGGTAGTGTTTTCTATCAGTAGTGCTGATATGATAGACGGCAAAGATTATACACGGCATCTTGAGTACAATTTGGTGTATTTAGATGTGTACGTCGAAGATGTTCAGCAATTTGATTTAGATCTGAGTTTAGCCCGTCGCATGATCGATGCTTGTAGCGGCAAGGTGTCGGTAGTCTATGATCAAGATAACGGACTACGTGTTGATATTAGTATTCCAACGCACATCGGTGTTATACGTAATCAAAACTCACCAATAAGTTTGCATGCTTAGAAGTAACTATTCGATTGGTTTTGCTTGCCGTCTGATATTATACTTTTTCATTTTTCGATAGAGTGTCGTATAGTTGATGCCGAGTGCCTGAGCCGTTTGTGCTAAGTGCCAATCATTGTGCATAAGAATGTCGATAATCAGTTCTTTTTCTGTCTGCTGTGTTGCTCTTGCAAGAGCCGGAGATGCGGAAGAGGACAATGGTGTATTGCCAGAGACAGTAGTCGAGGCAGGAAGAGTTTGACTTGCCGGAAGAGATAATACTGCCGTTGTCCCTATTGCTGTCAGATCTGTTGAAGGAAGATTCGATGATGCCGGATCTGTTGTTGATGCTGTTATTTGCACTTGTCCGTTATTGGCAAGAAAGTCAATAAATAAATCCCCATGTATTTCTGATGTATTGCAAAAGACACTCATGTATTGAATACAGTTTCGTAGTTCTCGGATATTACCATGCCATGGATGTTCAATTAGTAATTGGCGTAGGTCTGCTGACAATCCTTGAATGTTTTTCTTGTAGGTATGATTGGCTTGAGCAAGGAAATATTTTGCCAAAAGCGTGATGTCTGCAACTCTTTCGCGGAGTGGTGGAATGGTAATGGTGATACCTTCAATACGATAGAGTAAGTCTGCACGAAAAGTGTTACGCCGAACTTCATCATGAAGATG
>DHLT01000032.1:4390-10881 GCA_002405405.1 Ignavibacteria bacterium UBA4661
ATGAAGATGCCGATTGGTTGCGCAAATCAGACGAAAATCTGAGCGTTGATTGTCAGTAGAACCCAGATGACGAAATTCTTTGGTCTCTAAAACACGAAGAAGTTTTGGTTGAAGTTGAAGGGGAAGTTCCCCAATTTCATCAAGAAATAATGTTGACCCATGAGCGGTATCGAAGAGTCCTTTTTTATCATGGAGTGCACCCGAAAAAGCACCTTTGCAGAAACCAAAGAGTTCTGATTCAAACAATTCTTGAGGTAAAGCACTACAATTAACAGAAACCAAACTACGAGATTGTCGACTGCTTGCTTGATGAATGGCAGCAGCAAAAAGTTCTTTTCCTGTACCTGTTTCTCCAAAGAGTAGAATCGGAAGATCAGATGAAGCAGATTGTTTTGCTTTGTCAAGACATCGAGAAATTGCTTCAGAGTGCCCCAGAATACTATCGAATGGTGAACCTGTTATCGTTTTACTGTTGTCAATTAAAGATTTCAAACTAAGTTGAGCATCGACTTTTTCGGCGGCACGTTCTACGATGAGAAGTAAACCATCAATATTCTTATCTTTTTCTACATACATGAAAGCGCCCTTGCGCATAGTTGCAACGGCATCTTTCACATTAGTGTACGATGACATAAGAACAAATTCCGATAAGGGCGATATGTGTTTGAGTTTGACAAACTCTTCGGTTGCATCGCCGTCGGGCAAATGGATGTCAGAGAGGACAACATGAAAAAAGCCTGAGTGCAATTCAATGCTTGCCTGTTTGAGTGATTGTACGAATCGCGTGGTGTATCCTTCTATGTCGAAGAATTCTTGTAATGTTTCTGCAAAATCAGGATCGTCTTCAATAACAAGAATCGTGAATACATGTTTGGCTCCCATAGGTTGTCCTGCTTTAGTTGTATGATAATCGTATACATGGAAAGAGAATAATGAGGGTCTCAACCAACATTAGTCAAACTGATAAAAGATACTAAGAAAATAATTTACTCTTCTCTGTCAAAATTACGTGGAGTATTATGAGTGTAGCAGAAGAACAAGTACGTCGACAGAAGTCCGTTTTAATTGTCGAGGATAATGAAACTGCCGCATCGATGCTTCGAGAATTTTTAGAGAGCAAAGGATATGCCGTTACATATCGTTTAGATGGAAGTTCGGCATTGGAGTATATCGAAACACATACACCATACGTTGTTTTTATGGATATACAAATGCCGGGTATGAATGGATTTGAGGTTGTGAGAAAAATGCGTGCTCATACTAATCCAGCTATTGCCAATGCAATTATTGTTGGTGTATCAGCTTTGTATTTGTTCGACCAAAAAGATCGTTTCCGCGATCAAGGTCTTGACGCCTTTGTTGCCAAACCTTTTGATATGTACCATATTCTTGATGTACTTTCTTCCTATACTGACTGAGGAGGTGCTTCTACACGTCGGGTGGTGCTTATTGTGACAGTATGCCATACAATACAAGTTCGGTTGTACGAAGTCAGAAAGAGTGCCAAGCATTGTCCTCAGATGTTTACTGCTCTCAAGAGGATGATAGTACTCGAAAGATTATACTATAACAGCAGTTTGCTTCTCATTGTTTTATTCGTGGTGTTTATGAATCAAGAGATTATTAACCTGTACGATGAGTACACTCATGCGCCATTAGAGCGGAGAATATTTCTTGCTCGTCTTGCTGAGATAACAGGCAGTATGACGGCGGCACTCGCACTATTGCCACTCTTGGAAACTCGCCAAGTGCATGCTCAACAAATTGTTCCTACCGATGAGCGTTTGATTGCCGAGCGTACGATGTATAAGGGCGCAACTGCTGATATCAAGTGTTACATAGCAGTTCCTAAAGGATCAGAAAAATTGCCCGCTGTCCTCGTAATTCACGAGAATCGGGGCTTGAATGCGCATATTGAAGATGTTGCTCGTCGATTAGCATTAGCAGGATTTCTTGCGATCGCCCCGGATCTTTTGTCCCCATTGGGTGGCACGCCAACAAATGAAGATTCTGCTCGTGAACTCATTGGTAAGCTTGTTGCTGTGGATACAGTACGCAATCTGATTGCGGGTATTGAGTATGGTACCAAGCATCAGAGAAGCAATGGTAAAGTTGGTGCTGTAGGTTTCTGTTGGGGCGGCGGCATGGTAGGTGAATTAGCTGTCAATGCTTCTACACTGGGTGCGGGTGTAGTGTACTATGGTCGTCAGCCCAAATTGACCGAAGTCGATAAAATATCAGCGCCATTGTTATTGCAATATGCGGGCTTAGATACACGTATTAATGAAGGTATCCCGGCATTTGAGGAGGCATTAAAAAAAGCACAGAAGAAATACACAGTGCATGTGTATGATGGTGTTAATCATGCATTCAATAATGATACATCGCCGGCGCGTTATAACAAACAGGCCGCAGAGCTTGCATGGCAGCGGACAATTGCATTTTTGCAACAACATCTGAAAGTATAAACTCAAGAAGAGTATAAAAGCAAAAAAGCCGAACCTTGTTAGGTATCGGCTTTTACTTTTGTGATCCCGGAAGGGATTGAACCTTCGGCCCTCTGATTAAAAGTCAGATGCTCTACCGCTGAGCTACGAGATCACGACAAACTGCGAACAGTTCTTGTCGAAAAGAGAACGCAAAAATACATGATGATTTTGCGATTACCAAAAGAATTTTTTTTGTGAAAAAACAAATTTTTGGTCTCATATAGCTCTAAACACTACTATTTGCTCATGAGTTCCAATGGTAGAGATAATTCATTTTCCGGAGCATGTTGGGTGGGTGATAAAGACTCACCGCGAAGAAAAGCTCGTGCAGTATCGGCAATGCCTGCGGCATTGAGTTTACAATCAGCCCAGAGTTCTTCTTGTGTGCCATGATCGATAAAGACATCATCAAGTCCATGAATATACAAGTCGGTTGTGCGGTTATGCGTAGAGCCGATATATTCCATGACAGCACTGCCGAAGCCGCCTTGTTTTTGCCCATCTTCAACTGTCAGTACTTTACTAAAGCGAGAGCAAATATCATCAAGCATGGTCGTATCAAGGGGCTTAACAAAGCGGGCATTGACTACTTCTACCGATATGCCTTGTTCTGCTAATATGTCTGCTGCTGCTAATGCAGGATATACCATGTTGCCGATAGCAAGAATGGCAATATCTTCTCCTTGGCGTAGCGTTTCAGACTTGCCGAGAGGAAGTGCTTGCATTGGTTGAAGTTCAACACCAATAGAGTTACCTCGTGGATAGCGCAAACTGACAGGACCTTTGTAATGATACACCGCAGAGAAAAGCATATTACGTAATTCTTGTTCATCCTTAGGTGCCATGACGGTCATGCCTTGAATCATCCGTAAATACGCATAGTCCAGCACGCCATGGTGTGTTGGTCCATCCGCGCCTGCAAGCCCACCACGATCGAGCGCGAAGACAACATGTAAATCTTGAAGAGCAACATCATGGACGATATTATCAATCGCACGTTGTAGAAACGAGGAATAAATCGCTACTACCGGAATCACTCCCTCAGTTGCCATGCCACCGGCGAAGGTAACAGCATGACCTTCGGCAATGCCGACATCAATAACACGATGGGGCATTTCCTTTTGCAGGATATTTAAGCCTGTACCATCAGGCATAGCGGCAGTAATACCGACAATTGTAGAATCTTTTTTACAGAGCTCGACCATTGCATCACCAAAAACATTTTGATACAGTGGCGGTGGCGGAGCAAGAGGTTTTTTTGCAAGTGATGCACCGGTGATTTTATCAATCTTACCAATGGCATGAAGAAATTGTTTGTCGGTAGCAGCAGGTTTGTAACCATAGCCCTTACGTGTCATAACATGTAAAAGTACGGGCTGATCGGCATCTTTGACACCTTCGAGTACACTGACTAATTGCTCAATATTATGGCCATTGATTGGACCATAGTACTTAAAGCCCAATGCTTCAAACAGCATACCCGGTGTAATCACTGCTTTGATACCATCTTCAACTTTGCCGACAATTTTACGAAGGCGATCACCCAAATCGGTATGCGATGCAATCTCTTTAAAACTTGAGCGCATTTTCTGTGCTGTGGGTGAAGTAAAAATGTTGGTAAAATAATTTGCTAGCGACCACACATTCGGTGCAATCGACATATTATTGTCATTGAGAATCACAAGCATTTTCTTGGGTTTTAAAACACCGCAATTATTCATTGCTTCATAAGCAAGTCCGCCGGTCATTGCGCCATCGCCGATGACAGCCGCAACACGAAAATCTTCACCGCGTACATCACGAGCGATCGCCATGCCGAGTGCAGCAGAAATACTTGTCGAAGCATGGCCTGCACCGAAACAATCATATTCACTCTCGGAACGTTTGAGAAAACCCGACAACCCATTTTTTTGGCGAATGGTATGAAGCTCATGCTTGCGTCCTGTAAGAATTTTATGAGGATACCCTTGGTGCCCTGTATCGAGGACAATTTTATCGGTAGGTGTCTGAAAGACATAGTGTAAGGCAACAGTTAAATCGACCACACCAAGACCGCCGCCAAAGTGCCCGCCCACTTTCGTAATAGTATCAACCAAAAATTCTCGTACTTCAGCGCAGACTTCCGGCAGTGCAGACACCGGCAAACGACGCAAATCAGCGGGAACATTGATGTTGTTGAGGTATTGATAAGAGAACTGCTCTGATTGACTCATAGCGCACTGCCCGAAAAGTTCAAGAAATAGAAATAAGGGAGGAATAGGATGAACATATTTATCTAGAACTACCACCAAAGACTCTTCACGGGGCGAAGGAAGTCCCCAATTGATGTATCAAATCCCCTCATCATTATGGCTTATGAGAAGCTATTCTGTATGTCCGAAGATGCTCGGTACAAAAAACGCTGAATTCACAAGACGAAGATACAAGATTTATGCGAATCGCTCATGACAGATTCTACGGCATGATGCACCAACCCAAATATATGAGTAGAAGGAAGATTCAAATATCCCATAACGATGACTGTGCTAAAACCTAAGAATCGATCAAAAAATACTATGTGCAGCAACTTTTTACCGTCTTGTTTCTCTTCTTCCATATACGCAACAATAGACTCGAGTACTGTTGCGGTATGCTTTCGTAACGTTTTCATTTTTTGGTGTGAATCCATCATTCCAACTTTCGATATCCGCATCTGCCGAAAAGCGTAAAGAGCAGTTCTCTACTCTGTGGCAATCGGTGGCTTCTCGCCTGACCAACTTTGTGTACGCGATGCTTCGTACACAACGTGAAGCACGCGAAGACACTCGCGATATTGTTGCCGAAACAGCACTCATTGCATGGAAAGAATTTTCCACACTCCGCGATGAACAACTGTTTTTCTCATGGGTCTTGACGATTGCTCGGCGATTGGTCTTGCAAAAGCAACGCCGAAGCAAATTGTTTGAATGGTTCGATGGAAACAAGCATGAGCGTGGTGCGGAGGATTCGCCCTACTCTGCTGATGTTGAATGCTTATATCAAGCAATGGATAAACTTCCTTTTGAGCAACGCGAAGCAATCATGCTCTTCGATATTCTGGGCTTTTCGTTAGATGAAGTATGCGAAATGCAAGACAGTAGTTTGTCGGCGGTCAAATCACGCTTAAAGCGCGGAAGAGAGCGACTTGCAGTACTGTTAGGCGTTGCGGATGACACGGAAACAGCATCGCGTTCGTCAGCATCGACTGCGCAGATTCATCGCAAACAAGCACATACTTCTGATGCACCCGACATGCTGTCCAAGAGTACTGTACGGCAAACATTATCTACCATTCTGACGATTCTTATTCTTTCACGATAATGGAACCAATCTCATCATCTTCATCGGCATCGCGTCATGATGCGCATTCTTCTCAACAGACAACGCTGACACAGCTTTTTCAAACGGCGCAGACAGAAGTACACACGGAATCATTGTTTTCTGCACAAGAACATGTCGACATTCTTCATGCAGTATTCGCCGACCCATCTGTATCATCTACTCCCGCGTCATTTTCTCAACGCATATTCACAACAACAAATATTATGCTTACATCCTTAGGAACACTTGCTATCGCCGGTCTTACAACTGCAGGAATATGGTGGCATTCGCAGACAATGCCAACGACTACATCAATCGACCAGAACCAAGTAGCATCCGAAAGCCCTGCACAAACTTCAACACAAGCTCAAGCACAGAAGCAAGCAGAAGCACCAGTACAAACACAAGGAACAGTAAAATTTGCAGGGAATTCACTTGATACTCCCGATGGCAAAACAGTGCGTGTGATTACCTCCAAAGAGGCGCAGGCAATTCCGCCGGAGCAGATAGAGAACATGTCTGTCATCCGTGAAAATGGAAAACACATTGTTCAGATTAAACTCAAAGATGGTCAAGTATTTCGTCTGCATCAGGAGACGAGCCATAACAAACAGAAAGTACAAATATTGACTACTGAGGAATTGAAAGCTCTTCCGCCTGATA
>DHLT01000032.1:10999-12162 GCA_002405405.1 Ignavibacteria bacterium UBA4661
GAAAGCTCTTCCGCCTGATAAGATTGAGGGTACCGGTCTCGTAATGTTCAATGGAAAGGAATATCTTACTATCACAATGAAGAATGGTACATATTTTCATGCCTCAATTGATGACGCGGATAATATACCAGGCATTAATAGCAGGTATAAAGCAGAGGTAAAAAGGGAACAAGACGATAAAAAATCAACTCCAATTGCCGAGCCAAGAATAAGAATCACGATGAATAGTAACAGTGGGGGGCAAAGACAATATAACCTCAAGCCATCGGCGAGTAGTGTTCAAAAGGCAGAAGCCGAAGGCATGACAGTCATGACAGCGGAAGAGTTCAAAAAGATCAATCCGGAAGATATCGAGTCTGTCCATGTGCTTGCCAATAAGCACATGATCGCTGTACAAATGAAAGATGGTACAACACTCTATGCGTCTGCTGATGCACTCTCCAATAAAGCAGAAAGCTCATCGAAAAAAGGTTTGATCGCACGACCTGTGCTTGCTGTAAAAAATGGTTCACCGGATAATCCCGAAACCATAGCAATGGCGAATAACCTCATTAAAGCTATGGACAAGATGTTTCAATTGCCGAAAATGGTAGAGCTTTCCGAAAAAGAACTTGATCACTATGGTGTGCAATTCTCTGATGATGATTTGGAGGTGGGATTGTTGAATTTTATTGAAAATTTTGTGATCATATCACGTGTACCATATTCCCCTGTAATGGCGCAAGATCGTGGCATAACCATGAAAATGCTCAAATCACCTGACGAGCAGAAGCGGATGATGAATGCGCAAAACATTCGTATGATTACAAATGTGCAAGGCGAGACTGTGTTGAAGAATTACATGAATATCTGGAAGCAACGTTCTGATCTGTACAATGCAATTCTTGCATTGCCGAATAAGCCAGCAACAATTACAGAAGCACTCATTGATACTATTCTTGTTGCAAAAACACTTCTCGATAATGAGAATCTTGGCAAAACCAAGAAAGTATCGATGATGATCAATAGCACCGGATCGCGAGATGCAGATTTTATGAAATCTGCCGGTGCAATTATTGAGCGTAGCTTCGATGAGTACATGCAAAAGAGTTTTAATACGAGTCGCCTTGTGCCTGTCTTAGCGAAAAGAGACGGAAGTAATGCAACATTCATTCTGTGGTTCG